>JAICXU010000008.1 GCA_025934595.1 Polyangiaceae bacterium
CTCGCGTTGCCGCGAAGCTTTTGCGGCAGATCCGCGATCCCGATCATCGGACCGGTCGAGAGGAGCACCGCGCGTTCGACTGCGTTCTCGAGCGCGCGCACGTTGCCCGGCCACGCGTAGTCACGAAGGGCACGGAGCGCTTCGTCGGTGAAGCCACGCATGTCGCCACGGCCTGCACGCTCCGCGCACGTCTTCAAGAAGTGATTTGCGAGGAGCGTGATGTCTTGTGGCCGATCGCGAAGAGCGGGCAATTCCACGTGGATCACGTTGAGTCGATAGAAGAGGTCCTCGCGAAAGCGACCGGCCTTCACTTCGTTCTCGAGATTGCGATTCGTGGCCGCGACGACGCGGATGTCGCATTTCACCGCGCGCGACTCACCGACGGGCGTGTACTCGCGCTGCTGGAGCAAACGGAGAAGCTTGACTTGCACCGTGAGCGGAAGCTCGCCGACCTCGTCGAGGAAGAGCGTGCCTCCTTCCGCCGACGCCACGTGTCCGCGACGCGCCGAAACCGCGCCGGTGAACGATCCCTTCGTGTGACCGAACAGCTCGCTCTCGATCAAATTCTCCGGAATCGCGCCGCAGTTGATCGTGATGAGGGGCGCATCTTTGCGCGGGCTCGCATCGTGAAGCGCGGCGACGATGAGCTCTTTGCCCGTGCCGCTCTCGCCGGTGATGAGGACCGTGCACGCCGACGCCGCGACGCGCTCGATCACCTGCAAGACCATCTTCACCGACGGATGGTTGCCGATGATCTTTCCGCGGCTCGTCGGACGCAGCGTGCTGCGCACCGGCCGCACGCTGGTATCCGGCTCGTCGTCGAAAGAGTCGTGCAGCACCGGCAAAGCAATTTCGTTCATGATGAGCGGCTCCAAGTGGCACTTGCCACGTTGCAGACCTCCATCCATTTCACGAACAATGCCAAACGTAAGTGCTTGAAATTTCAAGCTAGTGGGTCGCGATCGCCCCCGCATTTCGGCTGCGCTCTGGGTCTTTTTCGACCCCGTGGGTAACTTGTGACGTCATTCTCTTCCGATTCCGGCGCGGAGCCGATGCACGGCTTCGGTGTGGAGCTGCGATACGCGCGATTCGGTGACGCCGAGCACGTCGCCGATTTCGCGGAGCGTGCAGTCTTCTTGGTAGTAGAGCGCGAGCACTTGCTGAAGGCGCGGAGGCAACGTTCCGATCGCGCGGGCGAGCGCGCTCGAGAGAAGACGGCCGCCCTCGCTGGAGTCGTCGCTGCCTGGCATGTTGTCGAGGTGCACCATCTCGAGGCGCACCATTCCCGCCGCGGCGATGTCGGTCAGCGTCTGACGATACTGCTCCTCGGTCATGCCGAGCACGTTTGCGATCTCTTCTTCCTCCGGCGCGCGTCCGAGACTCTGCGACAAGCCGCCGATCGCGCGCGCGATGAGGCGCGACGCTTTTCGGGTCGATCGCGACGCGGGATCGAGACCGCGCAAGTAATCGAGCATCGCGCCCTTGACGCGATAGAGAGCGTAGGCTTCGAACTCGTTCTCCGGCATGTCGGGCTGCGCGCGCCGAAACGCTTCGATGAGGCCGATCCAGCCGTAGCTCACGAGATCACCGACCGTGACCTCGCTCGGGACGCGGCGGGCAAGACGCATCGCCGTGCGACGAACGAGCGGCAGGAATCGATCGTAGTCTGCGCGGCTGAGAGCACGAGCCGCGGCCGCATCTCGTTGTCGAAGTATTCGTGCTGCCATCATTGGGTCCTCGATCCGTTCTGCGCGTGCCATCAAAGTCTCGACCACGGCCATTGCACGGACGGATCCAACTCACGCAACGACACACCCGCGCGAGCTACGGCACGTTAAGCTCGAAGATCGCGGGCCCGCGCGGCGGCGCAGACGCGAGGCGGCTCCATTCCAGGCGCGGATCGAGCGTCAACGCGCCGATGCTGCCAACGGCTTGACGCTGGGTCGGTGACGCCGGCGGTTTTTTTTCAAGATTCCTTCGATGTCGACCGTTCCTCGGATACGCACCTTCTCGAAGGGGGGCGGGTAGTCTGAGGACCCGATGAAAATCACGGACGCCTACACCCAAATGTCGAGCGCGAAGGTCGAGCGCCTGCGTGCTGCGATCAAGGATGGCTCGTTCCATGTCGACGCGAACAAGATCGCAAACAAGCTCCTCGATCATGAGCGCCGAAGAAATTCTCGCTGAGCTCGAGCGGGTGCTCGCCGTCGAGCGGGAAGCGATCCGCGCCGCGGATGCGGACGCGTTTCTCGAAGCGGCGACGCAAAAAGAGAAGCTTGCGGCCGACCTCGTCGAGGCAGGCGCGTGGACGCGCGCGGACATGGCCGAGGGCCTCGGGAGGCTCGTCGAAGACTTGCGCAACAACGGAGCCCTGCTCGCGGAAGCGCGCGACCGCCTTCGCGATGTGATCGCCGCGCTCCATGGATCGCGTTCCGCGGAGAGCATGCGCAAGATCGCGGTGCGGTTGTCGGTGAGGCGGTAAAGGGTCGCCTGTCTTCGCTCGCGCAAAACGACGAGAAATCCGGTTCCCTTTTCGGGCCGCCGAAGCGAAGATGCCGCCGAGATGCAAATTCTTCGATGCGCAGAACGCGTGACCTTTCTCCGGGGTTGCGCGTTCTTTTTTTTGTGCGCGTCGGCGTGTGGAAATTCACCGCAAGACGTGCCGAGCGCGGTCATCGAGGCAGACCCGAAATCGATTTGCGCCGGTGACGATTACGCGACGTCGATCACGTTGAACGCAAAAGAGTCCGCGCCGCATCTCACGCTCGTCGCCACGAAACCGGATCCCAACGAGCCGCCCCTTCAATTCACGTGGTCGTTCGCGGGAGCGCCGATGCAATTCGCGACCGGCGACAATCACACGCCGATCACGGTCGTCCAGACGACCGGCGACCGGCCGCTCGAGGTCGCCCTTCATGTCGTGAACGGCGAAGGCTCCTCGACCGACGCCTTGCAGACGATTTCGATCACGCAAGTCGACGCCGACGGGAATTGTCCGCGATCGGGTCCGTGATGCGCGCACGATTCCTCGTTCCCACCGCCGTCGCCGTCCTCGAGATTTCCTCGTGGACATCGAGCGCGCGCGCGGATGCAGGCATGGCGTTCAGCGAATCATCGCGCGCCGCGGCGCTCGGCGATGCGGTGAGCGCACGTCCCGGTGACGCGACGACGATGCTCGAAAATCCCGCCGGCCTCGCCGATTTGCGCGAGCCTGTCGTCGTGCTCGGCGGTCACGCCGATCATCTGTCGCAATGGTACGCGCGTGCGGGCGAGCCTCGCGAGGACTCGAGCCGCACGTTCGGCGGTTTCAGCTTCGCGGCGGGGACGCCGCTGCCCGGTCCCACGTTCTTGAAGCGCATTCGCGTGGGCCTCGCGCTCGACGTTCCTGCCGCTTACATTTTGCGCGTCGACGTTCCCGTTCGCTACGACACGCCGCAGTCGCCGCTCTACGATGGTCGTCCCGATCGCATGAGCGGTCTCGGCGCGATCGCGTTCGAAGCGACAAAATGGCTGAATTTCGGGGCCGGCGTGGCGATCACGCCTTCGCTCGATACGCCCACCGACGTGCAATACGTCGCGGGTCGCGACAAGAGCGTCGACAAGAGCGTCGAGGTCCGCCTCGATCGATCGCTCGACATGAGCGTCGCGCCGTTCATCGGCATGCGCGCCGAGCCGCTGCCGGATCTCGGTGTCGCCGTCGCGTATCGCACCGCGCAGTTTTCGCGCGCCCAGGGAAGCCAGCGCACGACGGCGGGCGGAATCGTCGCGGACGATCCGATCGACTTCTACGAGTTCTGGGATCCGGCGATGCTCACGTTCGGCGCGAGGCTCGGTCGCGGACATGGTTGGTCGCTCTCGACCGACCTCGTGTGGAACCGGTGGAGCAATTTCAAAACGGGATTCGACACCGATCCATCGCCCGTCTTTCACGACGCGGTGACGCTGAAGAGCGGCGTCGAATACGCGAAGAAGTTTTGGGCGCTGCGTGGCGGCTTCGCGTTCGATCCTTCGCCGATCCCCGAGCAGACCAGCGACACGAACTACGTCGGCGCCGACGCGGTGTCTCTTTCGCTCGGCGGCGGTCTCGATTTCCGCAGATTGATCCACATGCCGTTTTCGATCGACGGCCATCTTCGCGGTCGCTTCGGCGCGAAGCAAACCGCGCACAAAGACGTGAACGAGCTCTCCGACGCAGACGCCGACGCGCCCGGCAAGCAAATCGGAAATCTCGGATTCCCTGGATTTTCCAGTCGATCGACGATCGTGCAAGCCGGGCTCACCCTCACCATCTTCGTCGGAAAGGAGCACGCGCCATGAAGGCACGCGCGCTCCTCTTCGCGTTGCCGCTCGCGCTCTTCGTTTCGAGCGAGGCCCGCGCCGGCATCGAAGACACGTTCGGTCTCGGTCCGCGGGCGATGGCGCTCGGCGGATCGTATGCGGCGCGCCCCGGCGACTATGCGTCTGCGTATTACAACCCGGGAGGGATCGCGCCCGGTGGAAGCGTGGCCGAGCACGGAGGCTTCTCGGATTTTTCCGCCGCGTTCGTCTACGCGCATCCCACGCTTCGCGTGACGGGAGCGAACGGCGGAAACATTCCCACCGCGAACGTGAGCGACACGGCGGGGCTGATCCTCGGCTCGCGTTTCAGCGTCGGGCAGCCGCTTCATCTCGACGGTCTCGACATGGCGTTCTCGGTCTACTTGCCCGCGCATCTCTTCGAGTGGCAGATCCGACCCGACGACGACATGCAGTGGGCGCTTCTCACCGATCGCACGCAAGTGATCTCGGCGCATCTCGGCATGGGCTATCGCGTCACGCGTTGGCTCTCGCTCGGCGCGAGCCTGCGCGCATCGTTCGACGTGCAGACGCTGGTGCGTGGACAAGTGACGAACGTCGCGCTCGCCCAAGATCCGAAGAGCGGCAACACCGTCGTGAAGACGAGCACGACGCTCGGCACCGACGCGCAAGTCTACGGGCGCGTCTCGCCGATCTTCGGCGCCATGGTGACGCCGATCGACGAGCTCCGATTCGGCTTGGTTTATCGGCAAAGGAGCTTCATCGACGATTACGGCAACACGCGTATCAGCGGCGTGCCCGACCTCGGCGACATGGGCTACACGCACCGATTCGCGCATTACTTCGAGCCGAGCGAGCTCACGTTCGCGGCGTCGGTCGACGTTTGCGAATGCATCAGCCTATCGGCCGACCTCACGTGGAATCGCTGGAGCGAGGCGTACTCCACCAATCGCAACGCGTTTCCGAGCTTGCAATGGGGCGACACGTGGACGCCGGCGTTCGGTGCGCGCTTTCACGACGGGCCGTATTCGATCATGACCGGCTATCGATTCCAGAAGTCGCCGCTCGACGACTTCGGCGGCCCGTCCAACCTCCTCGACAACGATCGTCACGTCGTCTCGCTCGGCGGTGAGGTCAACTTGAACGACTTTTGGCCCAGCATCGATGCCCGCATCACCGCGTCGGTCGCTTACGTGATCTTGGTCGAGCGATCCGAGACGAAAAACTTCGAGCTCTTCCAGAGCGACGCCGCGCTGCAATCGAACGCGGGCTATCCTTCGTACAGCTACGGCGGGCACGCGCTCGCGACGCAGATCGGCGTGGAGGCACACTGGTGACTGCCCAACCGAACAAGTATCTGTCCGTATCGACACTCCTGGCGGGCGTCGGCATCGCAGCGGCGGCGGTGTGCTGCGGCCCCGACGCGTCGAAGGTCACGGCGTTGCGCACGGATCATTGCCCCGTCGGGGGCTGCGTCGATGCGAGCGTGTTCGATGCGGGACCTCTGATCATTCCGCCCGAGCCTCTCGAAAATTGGGACACGACGAACGAAGGCCCGCTTTCCGGCATTTTTGCCGTCGAGGCGACGATCGACGCACGCGTCGTCGTGCCGGTTCGATTGAAGCAGCTGCTTCGCCTGCGCATCGTGCAGCAAGGCACGACCATCCACGACAAGACGACGCTCTGCGCGTTCAAGCTGCCCGTCGTGCAAAACGTGGCGTCGCTCGAGATTCCGCCGCTGCTCCAGCAAGTCATCGCGCAAAAGAGCACCGAGGATCAGGGGCCGTATTTGTCGAGCGGCGCGGTGGTGAATGCGGGCTATTCGCCGCCACCGTTTCGTGTCGTCGTCGGAGCGAGTCTTCCGAATCCCGCGACGGACCCGCTGCCGTCGATGAGCGACCTCACGAATGCGATCGACGAAGACAAGGACGGCAACCCCGGCGTGACGCTTCTCGCGAACGTGCTCACCTGCACGCAGCAACAAAACTTGTACGTCGCGCTTCGCGTCACCGGAAATCTGACCGGCACCGTGCTCACGCCCGACGTCATCACGGGCAAGGTCGACATCGGCTTCGACGAATCGATCCTCGGCTACAGCGACGACTGCCTGTCGACGGCGGCACAAATCCAAATCGTGATCACACCGGGCAGCCCCTTCCGCGCCGAGCGCACGAGCGCCGCCGCCGACGACATCGACGGCAACGGCAACGTGTCGTGCCCCGAGCTCGTCGCCCACGCGACCGATCTCTTCCCCGATTGGAACGATCTCACCCCTGGCGACTGATTTTTCCGGACGTCGAGCGTCGTTATCTGTAAACCTCGCGACGGTGCCGCACTCGGATCACGAGGACGACGAGGGCTCCGTCATGAATCTGATAGACGATACGCCAGTCCCCAGCGCGGATGCGGTAGAGGTCGTCTTCACTCTCGAGCTTCTTCGCGCCGACAGGACGGGGGTCTCGGGCGAGCGAGTCGATCGCATTGGCTACGCGCTGCTGCATCGGTCGGTCGAGACCGCGGAGATCTTTGAGGGCGCTGGGTCGGATTTCGAGGCGGTAAGCCACTGGCTAAAGCCCGAGCGCCTTCTTCGCCTTGGCCCACGGAATGTTTTTCCCGGCGCCGCGCAGAGCTCGACGTGCCGCTTCGGCGTCGGCGCGATCCTCGATCGCCTCGAGCAGCTCGAGATCGGCCACCGACACGATCGCGGCAATGGCCTTGCCGTGACGCTCGATGACGGTTCTTTCACCTGCATATGCGGCACGGTTGATTGCATCGGGAAGCTTACTGCGCGCGGTACTCGAGGAGATGCGTGCCATTCGTACAGTTTGGATGATTTGTACAAAATGGCAAGCCGCGCCGGGGCGCTAACCTTTCCGTGAGCGCTCATCGTGCGGTCATGGGACCGCGCAAAAACTCGATGACCTCGTCTCCCCAAGGTGGCGAGATGCCGCCCGCGCAGAAAGCGTGGCCTTCCTCGTGCGTCGTTCCGTTCGGCGGAAACACATGGGCGCGGGACGGCTTGCCCGCTTTCTTCATCTCGTCCGAAAGCACCGAGCTCGGTGAGGTGTCGTAATCGTTCTCGGCCTGCAAGAAGAAAACGGGCACCTTCGCGTCGCGTGCCGCGAGCTTCATTCGATCTTGGAGCTCGGGGCTCGTCGACCACGTCATCGCTGCGCCGGCAAAATCGATCGCAGCCACGATCCCGGTTCCGCGTTCGGCAGCCAAGAGCGACTCGATTCCTCCGAAAGAGCATCCGGCGACAGCGATGCGTTTCGTGTCGACGTAAGGAAGCGACGCGGCGTACGCGATTGCGGCCATCACGTCGTCGGCCTGCGCGACGAGCGTGTCCGTGAGCGTGCCTGCATCGCGACCCGAAGCCGCGAACACGTCCTCTATATAAGGGCCCGCATCTCGGGATCGTCCGTGTCCGCGCCGGTGCGGCACGAACAGCACGAATCGGTGTTGTCGTACGAAAAACTTCGCTTCGTCGGGCATCGCTCCAGGGAAAGGCTCGCTGCCATGATTGAAGATGATCGTAGGAAACGGACCATCACCCGGCGGTCGCCAAAGCCAACCATGAAGTGTGATGGAGGCGCTCGCAAACGAGACGAGCTCCGGATGGATCTCGATGTCGACGGGGACCGGCGACTCGTGACCGAAGGAGCTTGGGTCGCCGCGAGGAGGTAGCGGCTTCTGTGATGACCTACTGCACGCCGAGAGCGCGCACACCGAAATGATCCCAGCGCAGCGCAGTGACATTCCCAACTCACAGAGCATTGCACGAATTGCGCGCTTCGACGCGGCGGGTGTGATCGTGTAGAAATACGCGTCCGATGTCCTCGAAGCTTCCTCTCCTCGACGCGCTCGCGCAGGGCGTCCTCGTGCTCGACGGCGCGATGGGCACGCAGATCTACGAGCGGGGCGTGCTCTACAGCTCGTGCTTCGAAGAGCTGAACGTGACCCGCCCCGAGCTCGTGAAAAAAGTGCACGAGGATTACCTCCGCGCGGGCGCGCAGATCATCGAGACGAACACGTTCGGCGCGAACGCGATGCGGCTCGAAAAACATGCACTCTCGCCGCGCGTGCGCGAGCTGAATTTGGCGGGCGTCAAGATCGCGCGCGAAGCCGCGCCAGGCGCGTACGTGCTCGGTGCGATCGGCCCGTCCGGCTATTTTCTCGGTGAAGCGAGCCAAGACGATCTCGACACCGTGCGTGGGGCGCTCGCCGAGCAAGCCGCGGCGCTCGTCGAAGGCCACGTCGACGGTCTCATCGTCGAGACGATGCGGCAAACGGGCGAGGTGCTCGTGGCGATCGACGCCGCGAAAAAAGCGGCGAATGGAAAGATACCGGTCTTCGCTGCCGTCTCGCTCGACCCCGCGGGAAAAATGGCCGACGGCACCGACGCCGCCGAAATCGCTGCCCGCATGCGCGACGCGGGCGCCGACGTCATCGGCGTCAATTGCTCCGACGGCCCGATGAACGTGCTCTCCGCCGTCGAGCGCATGATGGAGGTGGGCGTGCCGATCCTCGCCGTGCCGAACGCGGGTCTTCCGCATCGCGTCGATGACCGCCTCGTCTACGTGTCGACGCCGGAATATTTCGGTCTCTACGCGCGACGCATGTTCAAGCTCGGCGTGCGCGTCGTCGGCGGATGTTGCGGAACGACGCCAGAGCACATCAAACGCGTCGCAGCTTCCGCACGCATGGCAGGCGCGACCGCCGTCGATGCGACCGACATGCATGACGAGGGCGCCGCGAGCGATTCGCGCGTGACGATCGCGTCGGGTTTGTCGCCCACACGATTTGCCGAAAAAAGCAGCCTTTCGTCGAAGATCGGAAAACGCTTCGTGTTCTCCGTCGAGGTAAACCCGCCGATCGGGCTCGATCCCGCGAAGGCAGTCGCGGCCGCGAAAATGTTGAAGGCCGGCGGCGTCGACGTCATCAACATCGCCGATGGCGCACGCGCTCAAGCGCGCATGGGAAACCTCGCGATGGCGGCGCGCATCGAACGAGACGTCGGCGTCGAAACGATCTTGCACGTGTGCGGGCGCGATCGAAATCTGCTCGGCACGCTCGCGCACCTTTTGGCTGCGCATGATCTCGGCGTGCGAAACCTCGTCATCATCACGGGCGACCCGCCGAAGATCGGCGATTTTCCCGACGCCACGCCGGTCTACGATCTCGACTCCATCGGCATCTTGAAGCTCGCTGCGCGCTTGAATCACGGCGTCGATCCCGGCGGAAAATCGATCGGCGGCGTCACGAGCTTCATGCTCGCCACCGGCGGCGAGCCTGCCGCGCTGAACTACGAGCGCGAGATCGCGCGGCTCGAAGTGAAGAAGCGCGCCGGCGCCGAGCTCGTGATGACGCAGCCCGTGTACGACCCCGCAACGCTCGAAAAATTCTTGAAGGACATCGAGCCGCTGAAGCTGCCGGTGCTCGTCGGCATCTTGCCGCTCGCGAGCCATCGCAACGCCGAGTTCTTGCACAACGAGGTGCCCGGCATGAGCGTGCCCTCTGCCGTGCGCGAGCGTATGCGAAAAGCGGGCGGGGGAGCGAACGGGCGCAAAGAAGGCGTCGCCATCGCACGCGAGATGCTCGCAGCGGTGCGAGACCGCGTGGCGGGCGCGTACATCATGCCGCCGCTCGAAAAATACGAGCTCGCGCTCGAGGTCATGGACGGCTTCATGGGTGAGTGTGGCGCACGCGCGCGCGTCGCCGAGTGACGCGCTCGTGAACCATCGCCGCGCTCTCGGTCGACGTCTAGGTCCAGTTCGAGGTCCAGGTCTTCTGATTCTCGTCTGCCTCGCGTCGTGCAAAGGAGCGTGCGGCGTCCCATCGAACGGCGACGCGGATGCTTCTGCGGACGCCGCTTCGGCCGACGCCGCGAGCATGCAGCCCGCGCGATGCTCGGCCGTCAAAAACAAAGCTCCGCTCGGCGTCTTGCTCGACGTCGGCGACGCAGTGTCGACCTCCGACGGCTTTGCAGTCGGTTTGCTGCGCGACAAGAACGTCTTCTCCGTCGCGAGCGCGTCGGCGGATCTCTCGAAAATCACGTTTGCCGATATCGGTCCCGCGCATCACGAAGCCTCGCCGCCGCAGCCATTTTTGTGGGAAAATAACGTGTATATTGCATGGATCGATTCCGGCGAGCTGCGTCTCGGGCGGCTCGACGCGGGAAAGATCGCGATGATCGGCGACGAGATCATCGATCCTCGAACCTACTCCGCGAAAAATCCTCTCTCCGATCTGCCCGCGTTCGACGTCGCTACGAACGGCGATCGAGGCATCGTCGTCTGGGAGCAGCTCTATCCGACGCGCGGTGAGATCCACGCCATGACGTTCACGAAATCCGGATTCGACCACGCGAGCGACGGTGGCGTTTCCTATCTCACGATCTCACCGCCGACCTCCGACGCCGATTCGCCTCGGCTCGCGCCACATGGAGACGGATATTGGATCGCGTGGACCGCGCGCGCGCCGGAGCCCACGGTCGACTCGGGCATCGAAGGTCCGGGCGAGTCGCCTTCGTATCGCTGGCTCGAAGCGGCCACGCTCGACGCGAACGGATCGCGGACGAGCGATCCGAAAAAACTGACGCCCACGCAAGGACACATCGCCGGGTATGACCTCGCCACGCATGACGGCACGAGCGAAGTCGTCGCGCGCGATGCGCAAGAGGCTTCGGCGGACGAGGGCACCGCACTTTTTCGAATCACGCTCACGGGCAATCCGTCGAGCCTCGACCCCATCGCGAATTCCGGGATCGGTCGCGCCGTTCCCGTGGTGTTCGGCTCCTCGCTCGCGACGTGGGCGCTCGTTCCCGACACGAACGATGCGATGACGCTCTTTCCGATCGCCCCCGCGAAGGCTCCCGCGAGCGTCGAGCCTCTCTTGAAAGGCGCACGTCCGATCGCATGGCGCGATGCCGCCGCGGGTCCCGAAATCGTCGCCGTGACCTTGCCGACCGGCCAGACAGGCGCCGGCGAGGCTGAAATCGAGCTGATTTCCTGCAGCCGTTGAATCGCGCGGCCCGTTGGACTACCTTTTGCCGCGTGCCACGTCGTCTTTTCGGGGCCCATAGCTCAATCGGTCAGAGCCCCCGGCTCATAACCGGGTTGTTCCTGGTTCGAACCCAGGTGGGCCCACGCCCGTCCTGGACGCGCGCAAGCCTGCGCGCTCGTCTGGGCGCGCGTCAGGTATGCGCGCTGGGCCTGCCTGAAGTCGAGCGGGGCATCGAAAAAATCGGGGCGGTCGGAGCAAACATCTAGTGAATATTGCCGAGCAGATCAAAACGTTGGAGGAGCTCGCCGCGGTCGACGCCGAGCTCAAAACCTTGGACGACCAAATTGCGCTCGAGCGTGGAACGCTCTCGACGCTGAAAGACAGCCTGAAAGAGCTCGAAGGAAAGCTCGGAACAGGACAATCGCAGATGTCGGCGCTCGACAAGTCGCGCAGCGATTTGATGAACGAAGCGCGCACGATGATGCAGCAGCTCGATCATTCGCGCGAGAAGCTGAATCGCTCGCGCAATGAACGCGAATCGAACGCGGCGCAACGCGAGCTCGAAGAGCTGAGAAAGCTCGTGCGCGATCGCGAAGACGAAGTCGGCAAGCTCTCGACCGAGCTCGACAACGTGCGCGCCGGCAACGACGCCACCGAAGCCGAGATGAAAAAAATCTCGGAGGAGCTCGGCGGCAAAGAAGGCGACATCACCGCGTCGCTCAGCAAGGTCGAAGGTGAGCGCGCCGAGCGCGCGGGCGTACGAAGCGCGATCGCGAAGAAGCTGCCCGCGCAGATCTTCCGGCGCTACGAGCTCATTCGCAGCAAGCGAGGCACCGGGCTCGCCAAGACGACCGACGGCACGTGTCGCGCGTGCAACATGTCGCTCCCGCCGCAGCTCTTTCACCGTTTGCGTCGCGAGCCGGTGCTCGAGCAATGTCCGTCGTGCAATCGTCTGATTTATTTCGAGCCCCCGCAGCAAGCGGTCTCCTCCACCTAGTCAGGACGCGCGCAAGTCTGCACGCTATTATCCCGACCATCACTCCATGAAGAGCTGCCCGGCCTGCCAGCGAACGTATCCGAACGACGCCGGGTTCTGCCCCGCTGACGGCACCGCGCTCATCTTCACGAGCATGGTGCCGATCGCAAAGAGCGACGATCCTCGCATCGGCGCGCGTTTGTGCGGGCGCTACGAATTGCGTCGCGTCGTCGCCGACGGCGGCATGGGTCGCGTCTACGAAGGCGTCGACAAACAAACCGACACGCGCATCGCCGTCAAAGTTCTCCACGACGAGGTCGCGAAAGACGAGGTGTCGCTCGAGCGCTTCAAGCGCGAGTGGGACATTTCCACGAAGCTTCCGCACGACTTCATCGTCAAGGTCTACGACTTCCAGCAAGATCCCGCGAGCCAGGAATGGATCTTGGTCATGGAGTTCTTGGACGGCGAGGAGCTCCGCGTGATTTTGAAGCGCGAGAAAGAGATCCCGCCGGAGCGCCTCGTGCGCATGCTCTCGCAAACCGCGCTCGGGCTCGACGCCGCGCACGCGGTCAACTTCGTTCATCGCGACCTCAAGCCCGACAATTTGTTTTTGTGCGGCACGCGCGAAGGCGACGTCCTGAAAATTTTGGATTTCGGGTCCGTCAAAGACAAGAACACGGACGCGAAGAAGCTCACGGTGATGGGCACGACGATCGGATCGCCTTTTTACATGGCGCCCGAGCAAGCCCAAGGTCTCGAGACGCTCGACGCTCGCGCGGACGTCTTCGCGCTCGCCGCGATCACGTACGAATGCATGACGGGTTTCGTTCCGTTCGAAGGCAACAACGGCCCGTCGATCCTCCTCGCCATCCTCACGAAGGATCCGACACCGCCGACCGAGCGCGGCGGAAAAACCAAGCTGCCGCCGGCCATCGACGACGTGATGGAAGAAGCGCTCGCGAAAAATCCGGCCATCCGCACGAAGACGGTAGGCGCGTTTGCGGACGCGATCGGGCATGCGTTCGGGCTCGAGGGCAATCACAAAATCTGGGCATCGACTCCGCAGCAAGACCTCGCGAAGCAAATCCAAGCCGCGGCGCCCATCACCATGGCCGCGCGCCCCGCGCCGCAACGCTTCGAAGCCGCCGCGGATCCGTTCGCCGCTCCACCTCCGCAAGCGTTTGCGCCGAACGCGAATGCGATGGCGATGCCGCCGCCCGCTTACATGCAACAGGCGCAGCAAGCGTACGCGCAGCCGATCCCCCAAGCCTATTCGCAGCAGACCTCGCAGTTCGGAAATGACGAAAGCCTTCGCCCCGCAGGAATTCCAGGGGTCGGAGAGCGCCCGTCGTGGCTGATGCCCGTTATCGTGGGCGGCGCGGCGTTGCTGGTGGGCAGTGTGCTGGCTTTTTTTCTGACGCGGTGAGGTCGCGGTCGTTGCGGCGTTGCGCCGTCGCGATCACGCTCCCCACTACTGCTGCACGAGTGCGACCCAAAACGTCGTCGTGCAGTTTGTCGTGGCTGTCGGGTCGCCGGTGCAGCCCGATCCGAGCTGATTTTCGATGAAGAAGGCAGCAAAGCCCATCGGATCTTTTTTCAGCGACGTGATCGACAAGTTGATCTTGTCGCCGTTTTGCCCGCTGGCGTTGTCGAATGCGAAGCCGAGCTCGGGCGGACCTCCCATGAGCGCGCTGCCGAAATCGATCGCCGAAACCTTCCAGGGTCCGCCCGTGTCGCCGTCGCTGAAGAGGTCGAGCTCGATCGTCTGGCTCTGGCCGACGGGGATGTGCACCACGCTCACCGCTTGTTGATGCCCCGCGCCGATGTCGAGATTCACGCTGTCCGGCAAATTCGGCGCGGAATTGAAATACGGTGATGCGCCTTGCGGCACGCATGGATCGTGGCTCGCGGCCGCGGCCTGATCCGACCACGTACGCTGCACCAAGTAGCCGACGTCCGCGGGACGAATGAAGACGTCGCCGAGCTCTGCGCACATGTCACCGATCTCCGCGCCGCCGCCCGCCAGCGCCCAACCGCCGCCGGCCGCGTCCGCGTTTCCATACGTGAGCTTCGCGCCGTTGAGCGGATCGGTCGCGGCCTCGATGTACTCGTGGGAAGCCGACGCCGTGAGCTGATCGAGCACGGTGACGCCGGGGAACGGCGAAGGACACCGCGGGATGACGGCGTACGCGGCGACCTTACCGCTGCTCAACTGCGTTGCGCTGTGATAGCCGCCGAAATCTTGGCAGGCTTGGCCGCTCTGCATCGTGATCGTGGTGCTCGCCGGATAATAAAGGACATAGAGCGTGTTCGCGTCCGGCTGCGGCAACGTGGTGCCGACTTGCGAGTCGATGAAGGATTGAATTTGCTCGTCGGTCTGGGTGCTCGCCGGTGCCGTCGGCATGTGTACGACGCTCGACGTTCCTGCGCCGACGCCGTATTCGCCCACGACTGCCGTCCAATATTGGGATGCGCTGATCTTCGACGAAAACGACTCGATGTCGGTGAGAAGCGTGTCGTTCGGAAATGTGATCGTGACGAATTTCGGCGCCGTCATCACCTTTCCGCCTTCCGTGATCACTTGCGGCAGCGGCGGATGATCGGCGGGATACGACATCCCCGCATCGGCGCCGGCGTCGTCGCCACCGGCATTGTCGTCGGAGTCGGACGACGACGAGGTGCATGACACGGCAACGAGCGCCGTCAGAGAAAGGAAGGCGAGAGAACGCATCGATCAAGAATAGCGGACCCTCGCCCGTCGTGCCTGCCGCATCACACGCGCGAAAAATCAGCGATCATGGCAGGCGGCGGGGATGGGATCATGCGCGAGCACGATGTCTCGCGCGCACGTGCCGAATTGATCCGCGCAGGCTCCCGCGCCGGCGTCGTCGGCGCCGCCGTCTCGCTTCGTGCACGTGTCGTCGATCTCGCCGAGGATCGCATCGTCGAGCTCGAGGAGCCTCGCCGTCTTCGGCTGCGCGTAGAAGCCGTTCGTACATTCGCCGACGGCGGGAAGGCACTTGTCGCAGAAATCGGTCGCCAATTTTTGTGCAGCCGTGTCGGGGTTTCCGAAGTGCGACTGAAGGCAGCTGTCGTACGCCGCCTGTCCGCCGTCGGTCGCGGCTCCGGGCGACGCGCACGGCTCGAGCGATTCGCATGCCTCGTAGGCGACGAGAAATTGCGGGCTCGCGTTCGCCTCGGTCGACGAGCACGCGGCGGCGACAGCGAGCGAGCATGCGTCGGTGAGATCGCAACGAGTGACGTAATCGTTTGCGGCGGAGCAGAACGCGTCGGACGTCGTACCGGTGTCGTTGTTCGCGTTGCCGTCATTCGACGAAGAGCCGTCGTTGCCGCTGATGCTGCCGTCGTCGCCGCCTCCGTCGGACGTGTCGCCGTTCACTGCGGCATCGTCGCCGCTGCAGCCTTGAGCGATGGGCAGGGCGACGGCAAAGAGGAATGCAAAACCGCTCATGATGCGGGGAGCACGCATGGAATTCTCCTTTGGAAAGCGCGCACGCGGTGCGCTCCTCTCGCAAGAGCAAACTTCTTACCAATGCGGGCGCGGCTTCATTTTCGTTCGCGACGCTTCAGAGCGAGCCGTTCCGCCGCAGTCAGCTCGCGTTCGCGAGGAGCGGCGGGTGCTGCAGGCGGATTTGCCTGAACGGGCGGAGGTCCCGGGGGCACGTTGATGGGTCCGGGTGATCGCGGCGCATTGGCGATGACGCCGAGCCCGCGATCGGTCTGCGCGCGCGCTGTCGCTTTCTTCTTCGTCGCGATCAGATTCGCATTGAGCTTCTCGAGCTCCGCGGCCCGCGCCATGGCTCTCTTGTGCTCCTCTCGCTCGCGTTGGCGTTCTTTTCGCGACCGCGATCGCCAGATCATGGCTTTTTCGACCGCTGCTTGCGCAAACTCCGGCGAGCCGAGCCTGCGCGATGCGACGCCGAAAAGCATCGCGAGAGCAGCGGCGAGGACGAGCAGCGAAGACAGCGGCGTGTAGGCGAAGCGTCGAGCGGCGCGATCGTCGAAGGTGCCGGCGAGCGTGTCGCGAACTTTTCCGCCCGTCATCGTGGCGATGCGCGTCAGCATCGCGCGATCACTTCCCGTCGGACGAAGCTCCTCGCCGGCGGTGAGCACGGCGCCGCTCGTCGCGATCGCGTCTCCGCTCACGTCGTCTTTCGCCGTCGCGACGTAGGTTCCTGGTCGCGAGAGAGGAACGTCGGCCGCGTATCGGCCCGCGCCGACGGCTTCGAGCGTGAGATCGC
>JAICXU010000171.1 GCA_025934595.1 Polyangiaceae bacterium
TCCCGCGAAGTAAAAATCGTGGCGCACCGCGATCGTGAAGTACCCCGGGTTGCAACAGCGCCCGAACGTCACGATCGCCTCTGGGGACAAGGACGCTCGAAACGGCTCTTTTCCTACGATTTCGAGCGTCGTTCCCGCACCGAGGCCCGCGCCGAAATACCACGACGTCGGGTGCCACATGAAACGGGCGCCGGGCCTCACGAAGAACGTGACCGGTTGCTCCGCGTAGAACCCCGGCTCGAGCACGAAGCGCACGGGCCGATACTTGAAGAGATCGTAGGAGCCTTTTTTTCGGGTGCACCAAAACGCGGGACCGACCGGCAGCTCCCACGGCCACGAAAAGCCGATCGCTGGCGTCGCATTTCGGATCATCGCATTGATGTGCGGAGCGAACGTCGCGAGGAGGAGCATGCCGCTGTCGCCGTCGACCTTCGTGATCGGCGTCCACGGCGCATCGAGGAACGTCTTTCGCTCCGGATATTCGTACGGAACGGCGGGCTGGGTTTTTTCCCAAATCTGCATGTCGTGCGCGTTCTTCACATCGAATGCTTCGCACTCGTGCATGCCTTCGATTGCGTCGAGCGTGTCGTCCGCGCCTTCGACTTTCCCGGCGGGTTCGTTCGGATTCGGCGCTTTTTCCCCTGAATCCGTGCTCGACGCAGCGTCGGTCTTCGCCGCATCCGCGCCTTGATTGGCTTGGCCTTGGTCCTGGTCCGGTTTTTTGTCCGCGTCTTTCGAATCGCCGGCCGTTTCGGTCTTGTCCGGCGGCGGCGCAGACTTTTTTTTCTTCGATGCAGCGCTGGACGACGTCGTCGACGCGAGCGACGCGAGAACGGCGCAAAAGAGAACGAGGCGTCGCATGAGGGCGCTCGCGCGAGAGCGAGATCGACGGTACACCGTTACGCCGTGCCGAACAAAAGTCGATCGCGCGCCAAGCTCGTGCTGCTCCAGAGCGAGCTCGCGCGATGCCATGCGTGCCCCGACATGATCGGACCCGTCGTGCACGGCCCGCCGATCATGAGTCGCATCTATTTGCTCGGCCAAGCGCCCGGACCGCACGAAGGCAAAATCGGAAAGCCGTTCGCATGGACGGCGGGAAAGACGCTCTTCCGATGGTTCGAGGAGAGCCTCGGCATCGACGAAGAAAATTTTCGAAGCTCCATTTACATGTCCGCCGTCGCGCGTTGCTTTCCGGGAAAAGCGAAAGGCGGCGGCGACCGCAAACCCTCACCCGAGGAGATCGATCGCTGCGAGAAATTCGTCCGCGGCGAGATCGAAATCTTGCAGCCCGAGCTCGTCATTCCGGTCGGCTCGCTCGCGATCTCGCGCGTGCTCGGGGATTTCGGAAAGCTCGACGGCGTCATCGGAAAAAAGATGCGCGCGAAATGGCACGGCGCGACGGTCGACGTGATCCCGCTTCCGCATCCGAGCGGCGCGTCGACATGGCATCGCGTCGAGCCTGGAAAATCCCTGCTTTTGCGCGCGCTCGACCTCTTGAAGAAACATCCGCGAATGCGTGAGCTTCGAAGCGAGCGCGGAGAGGACGCGCGTTCGGGCTAAAGCCCGAATCCCTGCGCGAAGAACCAGATGCCGACGAGACCCGTCGCGAGGCTCACCCACCACATCGGTTTTTTCTTCGTGAGCGCGGCGATGGCGGCGAGCGCGATCGCCACTTGGAAGATCGTGACCGCCTTCGCATAGAGATGATGAATGTGGAGCGAGTGCTCCGACTGCTCGTCGGACTCGGTCACCTTCTTCTCGAACTCCTTCGCCTTGGTCATCTCTTCGCCCTGCTCGTCTTTTTCGTGCTTCGCTTCTTCGGCGAGCTTCGCGGAGGCTTCGGGAGTCGTGCCGGCCACCACTTGCGACTGCGATCCGTAGATCGCGGCCTTGATGCCCTTCGCTTGGTAGTACGCCCACTCGTCGTTCGCTTTCGACTGATTCAAGATCGATTCGTTCTTCTGCACGATCGAATCGTTCGCGTACGAGCCGGACTGCAGCGCGGCGACGGCGGCGAGCACCGCGATGAGCGCCGTCGAGAGCGACAGCTGCACGATCCATCCTGCTTTGGATTCGTGGCCACCTCCGCCGTGCTCACCATGCTTCGCGTGCTCGGCATGCTCCACGTGCTCGTCGAGCGCTTCCTTGATTTCCTGCGTTTCGATCCCCTCTTCCGGCATGGTCGCCCTCCCTGAAGCAGAAAGAGTAGACTCTCGAGCCATGGGCACTGTCACCTGGAGTTTTCCGACCACGATCGTTTTCGGAAATGGCGCGTTGTCTTCGCTCGCCGCGCAAGTGGCGAAAGTCGGCGGCAAGCGCGCGCTCGTCGTGTGCGACGCCGGCGTCGTGAAAGCGGGCATCGCCGACAAAGTGAAAGCCGAGCTCGAGAAGGGCGGAATTTCGGCCGCAATCTTCGATCGGGTGGATCCGAACCCCGTCGAGAAAAATATTTTCGACGGCGTCGAAGCCTATCGCGCGCACGACGCAGACGTCGTCGTGGCCGTCGGCGGAGGCTCACCGCTCGACGCCGGAAAATTGATCGCTCTGAAAGTCACGCACGAGCGTCCGCTGCTCGATTACGACGACGCGACGGGCGGCGATCGATTCATCTCGTCGAACGTCCCACCGATCCTCACCGTTCCGACGACGGCGGGCACCGGCAGCGAGGTCGGGCGATCGGGCGTCGTCACGCTCGAAGCGAATCATCGCAAGACCGTCATCTTCAGCCCGCATCTCATGGCGAAGGCGGCGATCCTGGATCCCGAGCTCACGAAATCGATGCCCGCCCGCATCACCGCCGCGACGGGATTCGACGCGCTCACGCATTGTCTCGAAGCGTATTGCTCGCTCGGTGATCATCCGATGGCCGACGGCATCGCGCTCGAAGGCCTGGATCTGGTCGCAAAGCATCTCGTGAAGGCGGTGGAGTCGCCGAATGATCTCGATGCGCGCGGCGGCATGATGAAGGCGGCGATGATGGGCGCGGTCGCGTTCCAAAAAGGGCTCGGCGCGTGTCACTCGCTCGCGCATCCGCTCTCCTCCGAAAAAAATCTTCATCACGGGCTCGCGAACGCGCTCTGCTTGCCCGCGGTTGTAGAATACAACCAATCGACAATCCCGCAGAAAATGCAGAAGATCCGCGACATTTTGGATCCGAAAGCGCACGATCTGGCGGACGCGATTCGATCGCTGCGATCGCGCGTCGCTTTGCCGAAAGGCCTCGCGGCGGAAGGCGTGTCGAGGAACGACATTCCGAAGCTCGCCGACAAGGCGATCGAAGACGCGTGTCACCGGTGCAATCCGAAGCCGACAAGCCGCGACGACCTCGCGAAGCTTTACGAAGCCAGTTTGTAGTAGAATCGCGGGCCCATGCTCCCCGAAAAGCAGCAGGTGCTGATCGTCGACGACGAGCCGAATCTGCGCAAAATTCTGTCCGCGCAGCTTTCGCGTGACGGCTACGACGTCTTGACCGCGGAAGACGGCGAGCAGGGTCTGCAGATCCTGAAGGAGCATCACATCGACCTCGTCGTCACCGATTTGAAGATGCCGAAGGTCGACGGCATGAGCCTCATGCGCGAGGCGCTCCGCGAAGATCCGGAGCTGCCGATCGTGATGATCACGGCGCACGGCACCGTCGACACCGCCGTCGAAGCGTTGAAGCTCGGCGCGTTCGACTACCTCACGAAGCCGTTCGACAAAGACGAGGTTCGGCAGATCGTCGCGAAGGCGCTGAAGGTGCGTCAGCTCGCCGGCGCAGAGGCCACGAGGTCCACCGCCGAGGCGGCGGAGACGCGCTTCGGCATCATCGGCAATTCGTCCGGGCTCACCGATCTCTATGCGATGCTCGAACGCGTCGCCGACACACCGACGACGGTGCTCATCACGGGCGAGAGCGGCACCGGCAAAGAGCTCGTCGCGCGCGCGCTGCACGATCACTCGTCGCGCAAAGACAAGCCGTTCATCAAGGTGAACTGCGCCGCGATTCCGAAGGAGCTCCTCGAGAGCGAGCTCTTCGGATACGAGCGCGGCGCGTTCACGGGCGCGGTCTCGAGCAAACCCGGAAGGTTCGAGCTCGCGAACGGCGGCACTTTGTTCCTCGACGAAATCGGCGAAATCCCCGTCGAAATGCAGGTGAAATTGCTGCGCGCGCTCCAGGAGAGCGAGTTCGAGCGCGTCGGCGGAATCAAGACGATCCGCGTCGACGTGCGTCTCGTCGCAGCCACGAATCGCGATCTCAAAAAATTGATCGCGAGCGGAAGCTTTCGCGAGGATCTTTTTTATCGCCTCAACGTCGTGCCGATCCGCTTGCCCGCATTGCGGGAGCGCGCGTCCGACATTCCGCTCCTCGTCGAGCACTTCCTCACGAAGTTCAACGAGCGCCTGAAAAAGAAAGTCGCGGGCGCGGAGCCCGAAGCGCTCGAAGCTTTGCAAGCCTACGGATGGCCGGGGAACATCCGTGAGCTCGAGAACGTCGTCGAGCGCGCGGTTCTATTTTGCGACGGCGACAAAGTGAAGCTCGACGACTTGCCCGTCGAGGTGCGCGGCGGCGGCATCATCGGAACGCTTTCGACCCCGCCCGTCACCGAGGCCGAGATGCAAGCTGCGCTCTCGGGCGAAGGTGGATTGAAAGAGCACGTGAAGGTCGCCATGAGCCGGCTCGAAAAAGAGCTCGTCGGCCGCGCGCTGCAGCAGACCGGCGGAAACGTCACGCACGCGGCGCGCTTGCTCAAGATTTCGCGAAAGGGACTGCAGCTCAAGATGAAGGAGCTCGGGCTGCGCGAGGGGGCCGGCGAGAAGAGCGAGTGAGAGCGTTTCCGCTCGTTCTCCTTCTACTTGTAGGATGCAAGCATTCGCCGCGGCCGGGTGGCGATGCTTCTTCGGACGCGGCGATCGCGGGCGCGGACATGGATGCGTCGGCCGACGCGGGCGTGCCGCCACCTCCGCGGCCCGGCATGATCTGGATACCCGCCGGCACGTTCAAAGCCGGAACGCCGGTCGACAAGACACCGCGCATCGCCGACGAAGAGCTCCCGGGCACCGCCGTCGCGATGCAGGGATTTTACATCGACACGCTTCCCTATCCCGACGAGATCGGCGGAATTCCCACGACGAACGTATCGCGCGCCGACGCCGCGAAGCTTTGCGAGGCGAAGGGGAAGAGACTGTGCAGCGAGCTCGAATGGGAGCGCGCCTGCAAAGGTCCCGACTCGACGACGTACGAATACGGCGACACGTATCAAAAGGCGACGTGCGGCACCGGCGTTGCCGTGGAACAAGCGGCGAAGCATCCGAGCGGGCAGCGCGTCACATGCAAGAGCGCGTTCGGCGTCCAAGAAATGCACGGCGGCGCGTGGGAGTGGACCGACAGCCCGTGGGCCCGCGGCACGAAGGGCGATCTCGGAGTCTTGCGCGGAGGCAACGCGAAGGCCGGTGAGCTCGTCGGACGCTGCGCGAACGCGATCGCGCGAAAGCCGAAGACGTCGTCGGCGATCATGGGATTTCGTTGCTGCGCGGGAGATCGCAACGCGGCGGAGGTGAATCTCACCGTCGACAAGCTCCCCGTGTTCACGCGCATCGCGAAGCCGGACGACGTCGCGCAGCCGATCGCGGACGCGGCTCTGAAAAAATGGGCGAGCGCCGATTCGCCGAGCGACGCGGCGTTCGTCGCGAAGGCAGCGTGGCGATGGCGTCCCGTTCCGAACGAAGAGCTCGAGGTGATTTCGGGTTGCGTCGCCGGTGCGAAAAAGCCCGCGTGTGGAACCGTGATCGCGCGAGGGTCCACGATCGTCCAGGCCATCGACGGCGGCCATCTCGCGCCCGAGGTCGCGCTCTTCGGCGAGTCGCGAAGGATTCGCATGCAAAGTGTCGATGATCGCAGCGCGTTCGTGCGCGAAATCACGTACGTCGTCGGCATGTTGCAAGTCGCCGCGCCGAAGCGCTGACCCCCGCGCAACTTTTCGCGCTGGCCGGCCGATGGGCGTGCATGGCTACGGTCATCCTTTTCGGCTGTCCGGAATTTTCGCTGTGCGACATCGCGTCGGTCATCGTGACGCGCGAGCTCTCGACGATCATGGTCGCCGCGCACGGCGAGCCGCCCGTGATGTTGCTCGTCGGAGAAGATGCTCCGCCCCTCTACGTGAAGGCGGCGATCGACGTGGTCGTCAGAGGGGGCGGCTATTTCTTGCGCGTGCGCGATCACGATCGCGAAGAATGGGTGCGCGGGCTCGTGCGGAGCGCGATTCGCGAGCTGCCAGCCTAATCGAAGGTCGGCGCACGAGCCGACATCGCAAACGTTTCATACTCCTTCAGGAGTAGTACGAGGCCCTCGAGGCTCTCCGCAGCCGCCCCACCGAAGCGCGGCGCGCGATCCGCTAATGTTTTGGATCAGCTATGCCGTACGCTCTTGGGAGCATGCAAACGATCGGGCGTCCTCGAGGTGTTGGTCGCTTGGACCATAACCTTGTACTCTTGAGAGTTGTCGTTCGCACGCTCGCCGAGCGCAAGGACTAGCTGACCATGGCGGAGAACGCTCGCGTCGAATCGCCGTCGGAACCGGAGCATCGCATCCAGAGCGAGACGAGCCTCCGCACGCCACCGTCGGGTACGACGCGCATTTCGCAAAGGCCGCCGGCGTCGGCGTCGGCAGCTGATTACAACCTGCGAATTCTCTGGCCGCTCGCGCGCTATCTCGAGGACGTGCACGGGCTCGATACCCTCGAACGCGTCGCGAGAAAAAACGGGCTCACGGTAGGGTGGCTCGATGGCCGCACGCATTGGGCCTCGACGGCCGCATTCGAAGGTTTCATCGCCGACGTGCAAGCACTGGCAGGGTCGGATGCCGATTTCAAGCGCGCGTGCGTTCATCGAATCGAAGA
>JAICXU010000771.1 GCA_025934595.1 Polyangiaceae bacterium
CGCTCGTCCGGTGGAGCGCAGTCGAGCGCGCCGCGGAGCTCGCGAAGCTCTCCGGAATCCGAGTCACGGCGCTGCGCGAAATCGAATCGCGCGTCGCAGACGAGGTGCGGCCCGCGGTCTTGCGTCGGCTCGCACGTGCGCTCGAAGAGGTCGGCGACGTCGAAGCGGCGCTCGCGTCGCTCGAAAGAGTGCTCGCCGCGGAGCCGGACGACGAAGACGCGGATCGCGCGATCGAAGCCATTTTGGTGGGTCGCAACGACTATCCGCGGCTCGTCGCCTATCTCGCGGGCAAAGCCGCGCGCCTCGGTCGCATGGAACGTCGTGATGCGCTCCGCGCTGTCCGTTTGCGGCGCGCGGCGATCTTGGAGCAGCGTCTCGGTCGCGTCGAAGAGGCGTGCGCCGAGCTCGAGCGACTTCTGCGAGACTGGCCCGACAACGAAACGGCGCTTCGTTATCTCGCTGATCTCTACGAGCGAAGCGGGCAGATGGCGAAGGCTGCGCCGCTCCTGCAACACTTGTCCGAGCTCGCGCATGGTCCGCAAACACAAGCCGATCTCGAGCTGCGCGCGGCCATCGCGATGCGCGACGCCGGCAACGTGCAAGGCGCGCTGGAGCTCGTTCGCGAGATTCTCACGCGGGATCCCGAGCTCGTCGAGGCGCACGCATTGTGGGTCGACGTTGCGCGAAAAATCGACGATCCGATCGAGCTCGGCAACGCTCTCGAAGCCAGCGCGCGCGTGCAACATGGTCGCGTCGACGCTTCGATCACGAGCGACCTTTGGGTCGAGGCCGCACAAGCATCGGCACGTGCCGGCGATAGCGCGAAATCGCTCGTGCGTGCGCGTCGCGCCGCAGAAGAAGCGCCGAGCCGAGCCTCCGCGCAGCTCTTTGCGCGAGGTCTCGAATATCGCCTGCGCGGTGCCGGCACTGCCGAAGAGGCGACGCAGACGTTGGAGGAGCTCGGTCGCATCGAAGGCGCGCTCGACGCGGAAGACGTCGCGCTTCGCACCTTCTTGGTCGCCGAAGCGTTGACGGTGCTCGCGCGCAACGAAGATTCGATGGCGCGACTCTCGGAAGCGCACGCGCAAGTAGGCGCTCGTCCGCTGATCGCGCTCGGCATGGCGGAGCGTCTCGCGGCGGGCGCGACGTTCGCGGCGGCGTTGCCTTTGTTCGAAACGGCGCTCGACGGGAATTTGCTGGGGTTTCGCTCGCGCGGAGTCGTCGCGATCGCGGCCGCGGACGCGGCGATGCGATGCGAGAAGCCCGCCGTCGCGCTGAAGTTTCTCGACATGGCGGCGTTCGACGACGACGTGCGCATCACGGCGCTGAAGCGCATCGCGCAAGTCGCGGCCAGCCTCGGCGACGTCGAGCGATCGCGAAGCGTGCTCCTCGAGCTCGCGCATTCGGTGGACGACGAAGATCGAGCGCTCACGCTCGCGCAGCTCGGCAGGCTCCTCTGCGCGTCGTCCGACGAACGTGATCACGCCGAAGGCGCGCGCGCATTTCGCGACGCGATCGCCGCCGCTCCGCAGGGCAGCATTCTCTCCGCGCAGCTCGAGGCCGAGCTCGGCGCTCTCCGTGCACGTGCGCAACGCGCGAGCGAACGGCCGCCGGCGGCCACGGTTCGCGACGATCCGCCGCCGCCATCGAACGTGCATTACGTGCTCGACACGGAAGCACCGAAAGTCGAAGAGCTCGAGGCTGCCGTGCGTCTCGCGCCGAGCGTGGACGAGCGCGTCGCGGCGCGCCGAGCGCTCGCCCGTGCCCACGAAGATCGAGGCGCGCTCGATGCGGCCGAAGCCGTCCTCTGGGAAGCGCTCGGCGAAGGATCGGTCGAGGCCGGCGACGATCTCGGTGCGATGTTCGAGCGCTCGAGCGCGCGCGCGACCGATCTCTTGCGCGTGCGCCGACTTCAAGTCGAGCTTGCGCCGGGCGATCGATCGCGGCTCGAATTGCTTCGCACCGTGGCGCTCGCCGATCACAACGTCGCGCAAGCGCGCGCGGTCGAGCACATCGCGCGCGCATTCGATCCGGGCGCGGGCCCGCTGCCGCCGCCGCCGCTCACCGTGCAAACCGAGCAGCCCGGCATGCTCAGTCTCCTCGCGCGGCCGGGCGAGTCGCCGGGTCATGCAGCGCTCGATGCGCTCGCGCTCGTGTGGGAAGGCGCAAGCACGCTCTTCGTGCGCGATCCGGTGAGCTACGGGATCACGGGCGTCGAGCTCATCACGCCGGGAGGCGCTTCGGCGGTGTCGCGGCTCTACGAGGTCGTCATCACTCTCCTCCAGGCGCCGCAGATTCCGCTGTTCGTCAAGCGCGCGAACAAACCGCCGAGCGGATCGGACGCGCCGATCGTCCAAGGCTCGGGCGCGGTGCTGCAGCGACCCGCCGCCGTGCTCGAAGGCGACACGCGCAACGAAACGCCGGAGCTCCGATATGCGCTCGGTCGCGCGATGGCCTGTGCGCTCCCGCACAACGTGCTCGCGCTCGGGCTCGGCGAAAAAGAAGGCCGCATCTTGTGGCGCGCGATCGTCGGCGCGTTCGGTCCGC
>JAICXU010000802.1 GCA_025934595.1 Polyangiaceae bacterium
AGGCGCTCGGTGAGGTCGCGGAGAGGCTCGGCGTGAAGCTCGAGCGCGCGCACCGCGCGAGCGACGACGCGGAAGCCGCGCTCCTCGTTTTTTATGCGCTCTCGAAAGACACGCGCATGCCGCGGGCCTACGGCGCGCTCGTGCAGGAGCAACGCCGGCTCGGTCTCTCCCAGCAAGACGAGCGGCGTTTCTGGAAGAACTAGCCGCGTTTTTGGCGCGCAGGATCGACTCGAACGATGGCTTTTTTGCCGAGGAAAAGCCCGCCGAGACGCGTCGTTTTGGAACGACGGATTCCGCCGTGCGCGCGACGCTCGAATCTTCGCGATAAGTTCCCTATAGTCGCCGCGTGAACGAATCGCGGAGGTCATCGTGAGCAACAAGGCTGAGCTGAAGTTGGGCGAATCGACGAAGCTGGAGCTGCCGATCGTCGTCGGTACGGAGAACGAGCAGGCGATCGACATTGCGTCTCTGCGCGCGAAGACCGGTCTCGTGACCCTCGACCCGGCGTTCATGAACACGGCGTCGACGAAGAGCGCCATCACGTTCTTGGACGGCGAAAAAGGAATCCTCCGCTATCGCGGCATTCCGATCGAGCAGCTCGCGGAAAAATCGACGTTCGTCGAGACGAGCTACCTCCTCATCAACGGGCACTTGCCGAACAGGGCCGAGCTCGATCGCTTCTCCACGCTCCTCACGCGTCACTCGCTCATTCACGAGGACATGAAGCGCTTCTTCGACGGCTTCCCGACGAGCGCGCATCCCATGGCCGTCCTCTCCGCGATGGTGTGCTCGCTCTCGAGCTACTACCCGGACGCGATCGACGTCGACAACAAGGACCTCACCGACATCACGATCGCGCGTCTCCTCGCGAAGGTCCGCACCATCGCCGCGTTCGCGTACAAAAAATCGATCGGCCAGCCGTTCGTCTATCCGAAGAACTCGCTCAAGTACTGCGCGAACTTCCTCAACATGATGTTCTCGGTTCCCGCCGAGCCCTACGAGGTCGATCCCGACGTCGAGAAGGTCATGAACATCCTTCTCATCTTGCACGCCGACCACGAGCAAAACTGCTCCACGTCGACGGTGCGCCTCGTCGGCAGCTCGAAAGCGAATCTCTTCGCGTCGATTTCCGCGGGAATTTGCGCGCTTTGGGGCCCGCTCCACGGCGGCGCGAATCAAGAAGTCATCGAGATGCTCCAGGCCATCCAGAGGGATGGCGGCGACGTTTCGAAATACGTCGCGCTCGCGAAGGACAAAAACTCGAGCTTCCGCCTCATGGGCTTCGGCCATCGCGTGTACAAAAATTTCGACCCGCGCGCGAAGATCATCAAGACCTGCGCGGACCAAGTGCTCGGCCGAAAGGGCATCAAAGATCCGCTGCTCGACATCGCGAAGCGCCTCGAAGAAGCGGCGCTCCAAGACAGCTACTTCGTCGAGCGAAAGCTTTATCCGAACGTCGACTTCTACAGCGGCATCATCTATCGCGCGCTCGGGTTCCCGACGAACATGTTCACCGTGCTCTTCGCGCTCGGACGCCTGCCCGGCTGGATCGCCCATTGGAAGGAAATGATGGACGACCCGACGACGAAGATCGGACGCCCGCGCCAGATCTACACGGGCCCGACCGCGGTCGACTACACGCCGCTCGAATCGCGCAAATAATCGCGGTTATTCCGCGGCGCCGAGCGATCGCACGTGCGCGATGAGCGGCGCGTATTCGTCATCGTGAATCACGCCGTCCCATTGCGGCATTCTGCTGTCGGAAACTTTGGACTGCGGATGCTGGATGAATGCTTTCAAGTCTTCGTCGGCGGGATATTTTTGGGAGCCCGGGCGGAGGTCGCACGTGCCGACTCCCGTCTCGCCGTGGCAGCCGTTGCACGCGTACTTGTGATAGATGCGCGCGCCCTCCGTTTCGGGTGACGCGCCCGCCACCGCCGCAGATCCTGCGTTCGGCGGCGCGGCGTTGCGCTCGATCTCGTTCGAAATCTTCGGCGCGGTCTTCATGTATTCGTACATCGATCCGGCTTCTTCGTCCGAGAGCTCGAAGTAGCTCATCATCGGCTCTTGGATGATCGAGCCGTCGGGCCGGAGGCGCGTGCGAAGCGCCTTCACGAAATCCGCGCGTGACCATTTTCCGATGCCGGTGTCGTCGAACGTGACGTTCGGCGTCGTCACGTGGCGCCCGTGATCCATTCCGAGATCGTTGCCGCCGCCGAGATATCCAGGCGTTTTCTCGGGCTCCATGACGTTCAGCTTTTTGAAATCGCTCGAGTGACACGTCCAGCAATCCAAATTCCACGTGAGATATTTTCCGAGCGCGATTTCGTCTCCTTGCGGAGGCATCTCGATTTTTTTCGTGGGATACGCGAGCGGCTTCCACGCCACGTGCGACAAGAATTTCGTGAGGAACGCGGGCTTCGAATCGACGTTCGCGGTGTCGCGCGCCTTCACCC
>JAICXU010000824.1 GCA_025934595.1 Polyangiaceae bacterium
GATCCGGATCGTGAAGAAGAGTGACGGCTTGGCGTATGCTCGCCGGCGTGACTGCGGCCACGTTTTGCCGCCGCTATTTCGCCCCGGATTTTCGGCGAAGAAGCATGCTCTGGCCGCGCTGGGTGTGCCTCCGCGCGATCGGATTCTTCTTCTTTTCCGCCTTCGTTTCGCTCGCGTATCAGATTCACGGCCTCATCGGCCCGCACGGCCTTCGCCCGGCCCAATTTTTGTTCGATGCGCTGCGATCGCGCCACGGCTTGATTCGATATTGGGAGCTGCCGAGCCTCTTGTGGCTCGGCGCGTCCGATCGCGCGCTCACGATGTTGGTCGCCTGCGGGATCGTCTCGTCGCTCCTCTTGATCGCGAACGTGGCGCCGAAGATCTCGATCCTCGCGTGCCTCGCGCTCTTCGTCTCGTTCGTGTCCGCCGCGCAAGAGTTCAGCGAATACCAATCGGACGGCATGCTGCTCGAAGCCGCCGCCATCGGATTTTTTCTCGCGCCGCGCGGCTGGAGGCCGAAGCTCGGTGAGAGCGATCCACCGACACGCGCCGCGCTCTTTCTCCTCAAGTGGGAGTGGTTCCGAATTTATTTCGAATCGGGTCTCGTGAAGATGCTGAGCGGCGATCCCTCGTGGCGCGATTTCACCGCGATGGATCACTATTACGAGAACGGACCCTTGCCGACGTGGATCGGCTGGTACGTGCAACAGCTCCCGCACTGGTACCACGCGCTCACCGCGTTCTGGACGCTCGCGCTCGAGCTCGTCGTGATCTGGCTCGCGTTCTTTCCGCGCCGCATTCGAATCGCGCTCTTCTTCGTCGTCTCGATCTTCCAGATCGGGATCATCCTCACGTCGAACTACTGCTTCCTCAATTACCTCGTGCTCGCGTTCGGAATTTTGCTGGTCGACGACGACGCGTTCCGAAAGCTCAAAATGCGCCGGCCGCGGCTGGTGCCCACGCGAGGCTCACGAAAGCTCGAGTTTTTGGCTGGATTTGCATTGTCTTGGATTTTCGCCGCGACCCTCGGCGCGTTCCTTTTCCCAGACGCGCCGGTGCTCGGTTGGCCCGCGCAGTCGCTCGAGCGCCTGCGCATCGCGAATCGCTACGGGCTCTTCGCGGTGATGACGCCCGCGCGATACGAGATCGAGTTCCAAGGCTCGATGGATGGCGTCACCTTTACGCCCTACCCTTACCGCTTCAAGCCGCAAGCCTTGAACGAAGCGCCCGGAATTTACGCGCCGTACCAACCGCGCTTCGAATGGAATCTGTGGTTCGCATCCCTGTCGTCGTGTGAGCAGCAGGATTGGGTGATGATCGCCGAAGCACGCCTGCTCCAAGGCGAGCCGAGCGTGCTCCGACTTTTTCGTGACGACCCATTCCACGGCGCGCGTCCGAAGTACGTGCGCACGATGACGTATCAATATTGGATGACGAACCTGAAGACGAAGCGCGCGACGGGCAATTGGTGGCGTCGCGACGAGATCGCGCCGTTCTGCGACGGCCTCTCCGCCGACGAGCTCTCTCCGGAGCTGCTTCAGACGCCAGGAGCGGACTGAGCGAGCGTGAGCGAGTCGGTCTTGAGCGACGCGCCGGAAAGATCGAGCACCTCGACGTCGACATGGGTGGCACGGCCGAGCGGGCGACTTGCCCACGTGTGCCAGTGCGACGACGTGCCGACGTCGAGCGATTGGCGTTGCGTCTCTTTGCCGTCGAGCTTCCACACGAGCGTCACTTGCGTCGGCGCTCCCGGATTCGAGATGTCGAGGAAGTAGGTGGCCTTGTGTTGCGAGGCGATCGCCGACGCATCACCCGTGGGCTTGCCGCTCTCGACCGAAGCCGCGAACTGGCCCGAAACGCACGAGACGTCACCAGCGGCGAGCGCCGCCGCGGGAATCAAAGAACCGGCCATCATCACCATGCAAAGCGGGAGCGAGAATTTCATCGATTGGACCTCCGCTCCGAGGTTTTGCGAGGCGCGTGCCGAATCGACTTTGGCGAGCATCGACGGTTTTTTACGGGGCTTTCGGCGAAATCTTCCCTGCGCAAAGGGGTGCGCGTGGGCGGCTGGACACGAAGCCGGACACGCACGATAAAGGAGGCCCCATGAAGCTCTTCGGACACGACACCTCTCCGTACGTTCGGCGCGTTCGCGCGCTCCTCCACGAGCTCGGCGCGAAGTGCGATCGCGACACGGCGGGCTGGATGGAACCCTCCGAAGCCTTCCTGAAGGTAAATCCCATTGCGAAGGTTCCGGCGCTCGAGGTGACCGAGAACGGAAGAGACCTCGTTCTTCTCGACTCGAAGACGATCGCGGACTGGCTCCTCGTTCGGCACGGCCTCGAGGCTTCCGCGAAACCCGCGTCCCC
>JAICXU010000896.1 GCA_025934595.1 Polyangiaceae bacterium
GCTTTGCCGCTCACGGCGCGGATGCCGCTCCGCGCGCATGCCTCGAGCACGGCGTCGTGTCCGTGGACCGTGCCCATGTCCAAGATCGTGGTGGTTCCGGCGCGCATCATCTCGACGAGGCCGAGCTCCGCGCTCGTCGTCAGCGAGCCTTCGTCGTGCGCAGCTTCGAGCGGCCAGATTCTTTTCTTGAGCCAGTCGAGGAGCGGCAAGTCGTCGGCCATTCCGCGAAAGAGCGTCTGGCAAAGATGAACATGGGCCTGCACGAATCCGGGAATCACGGCGCAGCCCTGTGCGTCGATCATGCGCGTGGGATCCTTGCCGGACAGGGCTCGGCCGATGAGGTCGCCGTCGCCGACTTGGACGATGCGATCGCCTCGAATCAAGATCGAGCCGTCGACGACTCGGCCCCACGGCGCCGTCGCGTCGCACGTGACGATGGTGCCGCCCCTCACGAGCGTTTGCATCGGCGCGCACGTTACCATTGGTGTGGTACGACGCTAGCGAAACGAAGATGAGCGCCCGAATTCTCGTCGTCGACGACAGCCCCGCGATTCGGAAGGTGGTGAGCACCATCCTCGAAGCGCGCGGCTACTCCGTTCACGCCGTCGACGACGGCGACGTGGCGCTGCGTGCGCTCGGCGAAGAAAGCTTCTCGCTCATCTTGCTCGACTTCGCGATGCCGACCATGAACGGCTTGCAATTCTGCCGCGCGATGCGCGCCGTCGAACGATGGCGCTCGATTCCCGTCGTCCTGATGACGGGCCGCGCGGATCGAGTGCGCGAGCAGTTCGTCGAGCTCTCCGGCGCGCTCGACGTGATCACGAAACCGTTCGACGAAGAAGCGCTCGTCACGGTCGTCGAGCACGCCCTCGAGCGCGTCGCACGCGGAAGCGGAAAATCGCCGGCCGCCGAGCGCGCGTCGGAGCCGCCGCTCTCCAAGCCACCGAGCCGCCCGCCGAGCGTTCCCGACGAGGACGTCATTCGCGGTCGCGACGCGAGGCTCTTCGTCACGAGGCTCGCTTCCATGATTTCGCCGGTGCTCTCGAAGCTCGATGGCATACACGCGGACGAATCCAAAATCGCGCAGGCGCTCCTCGAGGAAATTTCTCCCTTCGCGCTCCAAAGCCTCGGCGTCACGTTGCGCGATGCAGATTTCGCCGGTGGTCGCGACGTCGTGCTCTCGGGCGATCTCGCGGTCGTGCCGAGCGGCGCCGTGTTGCAGCTGCTTCAAATGGAGCAGCAAACGGGCGCGCTCGTCGTTTCGCATGCCTCCAGCGAAATCACGGTCACGCTTCGCGGCGGGCTCATCGATCTCGTGCAATCGCGCGGCGCGGGGGACGAGTTTCGTCTCGGCCGCTACTTCGTTCAAGAAGGTCTGGCGACGCCCGACGAGATCGAGACCGCGCTCGCGTCGAGCGACTCGCCGCTCGGCCTGACGTTGATGCGCATCGGAAAGATCGACGAGAAGCAGCTTCGCGCCGCCTTGCTGCGACAATCGAGCGAGCTCATTTACGAAGCGCTCCGATGGCAACGAGGTCGCTTCGAAATGCGCAGCAAGCCGTCGGCTCCGCTCGCCGACTCCGCGCGCCTCGCGCTGCCGGTGGCATCGGTCGTGATCGAAGGATTTCGTCGCGTCGACGAGTGGCGCGTCATCGAAGCAAGGGTCGGGCGATTCGACGAGGTGCTCGTGCGCGATCCGGTCGCGATCGAGACCGTCGGCATGGAAAATCTCGCTCCGAACGAACGCGCGCTCCTCGAAGCGATCGACGGTACGCGAAGCATTCGGCAGCTCGTCCCGCTCACGCACATGTCGAGCTTCGACGCCTGCAAGATCATTTTCCAGCTCACCGAGGCTCGCCTCGTGAGAAGACGATCCCGATGACGAGCGAACGCGCCGGTGTGCTCGTGCGAATCGACGGCGCGATGCATTTCATTACCGCCGCCGAAGCCATCGCCATCGAGCAGATACCGCGCATCGAGAGCGTGCCGGGCGCACCTTCGGAGATCGCGGGCATCACCGCTTATCGCGGCGAGATCATTCCGGTCATTGCGCTCGCCAAGACGCCGACGCGCGCGATGATCATCGTGCGACATGCGAGCGAGCACATCGGTCTCATCGGAGCCGAGATCGTCAAAACCGGCATTTTCCCCGAAGAAGATGCGCCTGCCCTCGA
>JAICXU010000598.1 GCA_025934595.1 Polyangiaceae bacterium
CCCGCGTCCTCGAGAACGGTCACGTGTTTCTTGATACCGGTGAGGGTCAGATCGAACGCTTCGGCGAGCTCGGTGATCGTGGCTTCGCGCTTGCCGAGACGTTGCAAGATTCCGCGGCGCGTCGCGTCCGAGAGCGCGGCGAAGGAGGAGTCCAGGCGTTTCGAATACTGAACCATATAGTTCACTATAAGACCGGAGAAAATCGACGCAAGGGGCCCGCGCCTCTCGGTGCCTGACGCCGACGAATGCGAGGTCCTTGCCAGCGCCGCCCGTGCCAGGCACCTTTAAAGAATGAAGTGGCTCGCGTTCGCAACGGGCGTCGTCGGCGCAGCGGCGCTCCTTGCTTGCGGCGCGAGCGCGAATGATCCGAACGACGGCAACGGCAAAAAAGACGGCGGCGCGATCCCGCTCTACGACGCGGGCGGCGATTATCTTCCCGACTCCGGCAGCGGCGGCGGCTGCGACACGACGAGCGTCGCGAGCTGCGGCGCGTGTGGCAATGCGTGTCCCGGGCTCGACGCATCGGCGGACAACGTGACGTGCAACGCGGACGACGGCGGTGCATACGCGTGCGGATTTTCTTGCCAAGGCGAGCATTACGACGTCGACGAAGATCCGACCGACGGTTGCGAGGTCGCCGACGCGCCGGTGCAGAATCACACCGTCGCCACCGCGATTTCACTCGGCAGCGTCTCGTGCCACGACGACTCCAGCGCACAGAATTTGAACGGCCTCTTGCCGAACGACGATCGCGTGCACGAGGGTCCGAGCATCACCGGATTCGCTTCCGGCTCGGGCTCCGCGCCCGACTACTGGACCATCGTCGGCAGCGGCGGCACGTGCGACGACGACTTGAATCTCACGCTCACCGTCACGGGCTCGACGATGCCGACTTGCTACACGCTCACGGCGACGACATCGAGCGGCCACGGACCCTACAATTGCAGCGTCGGCGCGTCGGGCTCGTGCTCGATCTCGAACGGATCGGGATCCTACAGCGACGGTGACACCATCGTTTGGTACGTGACGCGCACGTGCTCCGCGGCGACGCCCGAAAAAGCTTCGTACACGATCACCGGTCATCTCTGAGCCGACCCTAAATCTTCCGCCACCAAATCTTTCCGCGCGCGCTGCCTTTCCCGCATTGCCGCAATTTTATGGCGGTTGCGCGGAGTCGATGGGTAGCGAAAGCTGACGCCCCCATGCGCCTCTCCGCGTTCGTTTCGGTCTTCGTCGTTTCTTCTCTCTCTCTTCTCTACGCGTGTGGCGGCAGCGACGGCAACGCCGCGGACGCGAGCGACTCCGGCGCGGATGACGACGGCGGCCGCCACGTCGATGCGTCGCGCGATGCAGGTCCTGACGTCGACAACGGGTCGCCGAGCACGACGTATCCCGCGTTCAAAGTCGATCCGCCGCAAGTGGTCAGCCAGCACGGTCCCGTGCTCGCGGCGCCGAAGATCGTGCCCGTCTACTTCCACAACGACGACACCGCGTTCACGACGTCGGTCACGACGTTCCTGAAGAAGCTGCCCGCGTCCACATATTGGGGACCTGCCGAAACGGAGTACGGCGTCGGCGCAATCACCGTTACCGATCCCGTGCAGCTCACCGACGACGCCGTCGCGTCGCTCGACGACAGCGCCATTCAGACGTTTCTCGCGAACGAGATCTCGACCAACACGTCATGGCCTGCGCCCGACGCGAACACCATCTACGCGCTCTTCTATCCGCCGGCGACGACCAGCATCACGCTCGGACAAGGCGGCGGCACGAGCTGCCAAGATTGGGGCGGATATCATCAAGACATCCTCTCCGGCGGAACGACGCACGTCGCGTATGCCGTCATTCCGCGATGCACCAATTTCGACGGCTTCACCGGCCTCGACGCGGTGACGGCCGCAGCCTCGCACGAGATCATCGAAGCCTCGACCGACCCCTACCCCGTCAATGCACCCGCGTACGAACAAGTCGACGACAATCACATCATCTGGGAGTTCTTGCTCGGCGGCGGCGAGGTCTCGGACATGTGCGCGCAATCGCGCTCTTCGTATTACTCGCCGGCCGACGTCGGCGCGACGGTGACACGGAGCTGGTCGAACGCCGCAGCGAAAGCAGGACATGATCCGTGCGTGCCGACCGACGGTACGCCGTACTTCAACTCGATGCCGCTCCTCGCCGAATCGGTGAACATTCCCGGCCTCGGGACGACCAAGGGCGTGAACATCGCCATCGGCGCTACGAAGACGATCGAGGTCGACCTCTTCAGCGACGCGCCGACCTCCGGAGCGTGGACGGTCGACGCCGTCGACTCGGCAACCTTGCAAGGCACCGATCCCGAGCTCGCTCTCGCGTGGGATCGCACGTCGGGCGTCAACGGCGAGAAGCTCCACCTCACGATCACGGTGCTGAAGCAATCGCAGTACGGCGCCGAGGGATTCATCATCACGTCGTCGCTCGGTGAGCGTCAGAATTTGTGGGCCGGAATCGTCGGCAACGGCGGGTGAGACACGGAGCGATTCGCGCGAGCTGCAAGGTCGATGAACGCCGTGGTAGCGTCGTCAGCCATGAAGATCGTGCGCGCGCTTTCAGCCTTCTGCCTCGCTCTCCTCGCTCTTGCCACGGCAGACTGCGGAGGCAGCAAGCCAGCCTCGCCTCCCGCGACCGCCGCAACTTCGCCAGCCGACGCGCCATCGGCGGCGGGCGGCGCGGCGAGCTGGGACGATCTCTGCAAGCTCGCGGCGGCGCGCGTCAAACGATGTGGCATCACGGGGCTCGCGGCCCAGTCGATCGATCGATGTAGCGCGACGAGCAATTGCCTCGAGACGGTGTATGACCCGTCAGCGGGCGCGATCCTCAAGGAATGTCTCGCGAGCAACGATTGCGACGCTTGCGCGAAAGCCGCTCACGCGACGCCTTCGAGCGCTGCAAAAGCGTACGCGGCGAAGGCCACTGCGAAGGCCGCGACGTGCCCATTTTTCCAGGGCGATCCGTATTTCGGATCCGTCGGCGGTCTTTACCGCGACACCGCCGTCGAGCCCTTCAATGCGTGCGTCGCCAAGTCGGATTGCTCCGAAGCGGGAAGCTGTCTCGGCATGACGAGCGTGAGCAACGAATCGCTCATCACGTGTCAGCAAAACCTCGGTCTCTCGATGTCGAGCATGGAAGTGACGCCCGCGCCGGCGGACGCTACCGCCGGTCAAGGAGCCGCCCCGGATTCGGCCGACGTCACGGGCAAGCCCGCACCCGAGCTCGCCGCCGTTCCTCTCGCGAAGTCGAAGCTGCCCGCGATGAAATCGCTCGTCGGCAAAACCG
>JAICXU010000860.1 GCA_025934595.1 Polyangiaceae bacterium
CTGCGCTGAGGACGGAACATCGTGCGGCATCCGCAAGATTGCGAGCGGCACGAGCCAACCTGCCAATGGCGGACAATCTCCGAGCCTCGTGTTCGATCCCAACAACAACAACTATATCGTCGTGTCGCAAACGGCGAGCTCGGTCTATGCGCTCATTTGTCCGACGAGCTCAGGCAGTTGCACCGGCCACGACAACATCACGGGGACCAGCAACGTCGCGACCCTGCACCCGCACGCCCTCATCGACAGCGTCCATAAACAACTGATCGTCACGGCGGAGGACGGCTCCGGTGCGACTCACCACTCGCCGGTGCTGACTCATTGCGCGCTCGACGGCACGAGCTGTTCGACACCGGTCGAAATGACCTCAGGCACGGGCGTCGGCGAAAAGCCCATTTCGTACGACTTCGACGCGGTCATGGAGCCCAACGCGCAGAAGGTGGTGGCCGTGGGAACGGTCGCCAACATGCCCGTCCTCTTTCGTTGCAACCCCGACGCAACCGGCTGCGAGTTCGGCGACATGACGCAGACCTCCGGCGCTTTCTACTCTGTCGCGCTCACCACCGATCCCGACAGCGGGCAGCCTTATGTCGTCGTCATGAATGGTTCGTCACCCTATACGCCGTGGCTCTTCACGATGTACTGACGCCGAGTGCGGCCTCCGACTACGGTTGAATGTCCGCCTTACCGCCGTCGGCGTTGACGAACGTGATGGTCGGCGGCGGAGGGGGAAGGTTGTCGGTTCGCTGTTTGTCTTGCCAGGCTAGGAATCCGATCACACCTACCATCGCGGCGACGCCCAGCACGAGACCCGCGAGCAGCGCAGTGCGAGGTGACATTTTGTTTTGTTGCTCGAGCTCGAGTTCTTCGAGCGCGGCGATCGCCTCGGGGCTCGCCGGCTTCAGCGCATACTGAACTTGATCTTCGGTGAGCGACGCCGTGCGACCACCGGCGATGCCGCACACTTTGTCGAGCGCGTCCGACAGCTCTTTTGCCGATTGAAAACGCTTTTTCGGATCGCGCGAGCACGCCTTCGCGAACCATGCGTCGAAGCCCATCGGAATGTCGGGATTCAGCTTCGACGGCACGGGCAGCGGCGCGACGCACACTTTCAAGACGATGTCGCCGAGCACCTCGCCTTCGAACGGAATGCGCGCGAGCATCGCCGCGTACGTGCACGCGCCGAGCGACCAGAGATCGGTGAGACGGCCCGGCGCGCCACCGACCGTGAGCTGCTCGGGGCTCATGAAATTCGGCGTACCGATGACGGCGCCTTCTTGTGTGGGCCCGCCCATCGGCGACGGCGACGCGCGCTCGGTCGTGAGCGGCTCGACGAAAATTTTCGCGATGCCGAAGTCGACCAGCTTCACCATGTACGTGTCGCCGTCGGGCATGTCGTCGACGTTCGTCGCCAAGAAAATGTTGTCGGGCTTCAAGTCGCGATGAACGATGCCCGCGAGATGCGCTTTTTCGAGCGCGCGCGCCGCCTGTCGGATGATCGTCGCGGCCTCTTTCGACGGCAGCGGTCCTTTGCGTATGAGCAAATCCGAAAGCGACTCGCCTTCGAGGTACTCCATGACGATGTACGGAATGCCGTCGTCGGTCACGCCATAGTCGAAGACCTGCACGGCGTGCCGCGATTTGAGCTTCGCCGCGGCTTGCGCTTCGATCTCGAATCGCCTTCGTGCGTCGGGTTGCGAGGCGTGAGCGGGGCGGATGAATTTGATCGCGACGGGAGTGGCGAGCGAAACGTGCCCGCCGAGCCACACCGTTCCCATGCCGCCGGTGCCGATCAATTTGTCGACGCGGTATTTACCCGCGACGACCTCTCCGATCATCGACGGGACGTCGCTGGGAAGTTGGGGCTCGGCCATGAAGAGACGCTGCCCTTAGGGTAGAGCACCCGCGCGAAGAAAGAAAATCCTAGACGAAAGCGGGCAGCGCGAAGAGGCAGAGGATGATGCCCAAGCCGAGGCTCCAGACCGTCGATCGCAGGAGGTGAATGTCGGCGACATAGGCGGCGATGTAGATGGCGCGCGAGATCACGTACGCGACGGCGAGCATGTCGGCCGCGTGCGAATTTCCGCCGCCCACATGCGCGACGAGCACCGCTGCGGCGAAGCCCATGAAACCTTCGAATCCGTTCATGTGCGCGGCGAGCGAGCGCTTTCCCCAACCTTCGAGCTTCGCCTGCTGATCGCGCGGATGCCGATTGTCGTATTTGCCGCCGCCGAACCGGTACTGCGCGACGCCGACCGCGA
>JAICXU010000005.1 GCA_025934595.1 Polyangiaceae bacterium
CGTCGTGACGTGGATCAGCTCCACTTCGTGCGGTGACAAGTACTCGTCGAGCAAGCGGGCGAGATTGTTGTCGTCGTCGATGAGCAAGGCGCGAAAAGGCATTGTAAAATCCGTACCCCGAAGCGGGACCGGTCGTCAGCTCGGGGTCTCGAAAAGTAGTGTAAAGGATCGCCGCCAGTCTCGAGGCGAGACGTCGATTTTTTTTATCGATCCGCCAGCTCGGCCGCACCCTCGAGCTGATTTTGGGCGCGCAACGTCCACGGTCCGTCGGGATGCGTGTCGAGCCAATAACTGAAATCGCGACGCGCGGCTTCGCCGAGACCCATACGATAATGCGTGACGCCGCGTGCGTATGCGAGCGGGTAGGCCGCGTCGATTTTTCCGAGCCTGTCGACTTTGTCGAGCCGCCAGGTTTCGAGCGCGCGCAGCTCTCGCTCACGAATCGCTTGGCACGCGGCTTCTGTCTTCGCGGATTTGCGCGCGAGGCCGATCGCCTGACGATCGCGCTCTCCCACGTGTGGATGCCCCAAATAAAACATGTATAATGCACGCGTTTCGTCCATGCTGAGCGCGAGCTCCGGAACGCGATCGACGCCGACGATGGCATTCCACTCGGTCTTGAATGCTGCGCGCCGCGCGTGGTCGTCCATCATCACGTGATGCCCATCGATCCACCCCGCGTCCGTCATGCGGGCGACGAACGGGCCTCCGACCGCGCCGAGCTCCGCGCTCTCGGCGCCTGAGGCTTCGTAGCCACGCAGCTCGCGCAAGAAATCGGTCATCTGGAATGCGCGCAACATCGAAAGTGACGTCGCACCTTTCGCGAGCGCGTCGGGCAGTGTCCGATTGATGGCGGCGCGTGCTTCGGCCATGGCTCGCTCGTCCGCGGCATGCGCCTCTCGCGTGTCGAAATCGCGAATCGCGGATCCCAGCGCGCGTGCTTCTTGCGACAAACCTTCGCGTCCCGCGCGTTCGGCGAGCACGTCGTCGGCCGCCTCCGTGGCTGCGAGCGCGTGCGTGTCGACTCGAGGAAGCGGCACATCGGCCGGTGGTGCGGCGTGCTTCATCGACAGACAAAGCATGACGATGGCGACGACGACAGGAACGAGCGCGAGAGCTCGACCGCCGCGCGATCCGTCGAATCGATTTGCGATTCTCGCCACGACAGCGATGCTAGCATCGGCATCTTGCAGGAGGTTTTTCGTGACTGATCTTCGTCGTACACCGCGCGCCAGGCTGGAGTCGACCGTCGACGTCGCACTCGCGGGGGAGCATCACGCAGGCAGGTCTCGCGACATTTCGCTTGGCGGCATGTTCCTCGAGGCTGCCGTCGTGCCCGCGTTCGGCGCGCAGGTCGTCGTCACACTCACGTTGCCCGGCCAAAAAGCTCCGTTTTCGATCCCTGGCGTCGTGCGATGGACGCGCGACGGCGGAATGGGAGTTCAATTCGGGCTTCTCGGCGCACGCGAAACGCACGCGATCACGGAGTTCGTCGCGCGGTCGAGCATCCGTCTCAGTCGTCCCTGATTGTCGGTCTCTGACTGTCGTCGCGGCTTGTCGCGCCGGCTTCGTCGTTTTGGCTCAGGGATTCACGACGATCGGCACCGACACTTCGTGCGGTGATTCGGTCGGCAAGAAGCGTGTCTTGTAGATCGTCTTGCCCGCGCACTCTTGCGCGCCTGGCGGCAACGGCGGCTCGAAACGAGCGATTTTCACGAGGCCGTCGGCGCCGACTTGAAGCACGAGCTTCGATGACACCGTGACCTGAACCTCGTTCGAATTTTCCGGCACCACCGCGCACGCTTGCGCGGCCGCGCGGATGGTCTCCTCTGCATGCGGATCGACGGCAGGCGCGGGCTTGTCGACTGGCGGCGTCGCGTGTGACTCCGGACGATCCGCGGAAGGCTCGATCGGCGCCGGCTCCGCGTTTTCTTCGTTCTGCGCGTAAGGCACCGTGTTCTTCGCGGCGAGCTCCTCGGGAGCGCGCACGCTCGCGGCGTTCTTGTCGACCACGATCGCGCTCGAATCCGCCGCGTTGTCGGCCGCGAGCTTTGCGATGTCGAGATCGACGTGTGCAGGCGCAGTCACGAGCATGCCGTACGTGGATCCCGATTTCGGCGGAAAGCCGATCGAGACGACGCCTTCGGAGAGATCGATCGTCGCGTGAGCGCCGCTCGCATCACGCGCGACGCGAAGATGCGTGCCATGCACCGCGATGCGCACGAACTCGTGCGCGCTTCCGTTCGGAGCCCGCAAATCGACGGCAAACGCCTCGCCCTGCGCGACCGGCGTGACCTGCGCTTCCACCGCTCCCGATTGCAGATCGAGGACGAGCGGAGCGCCACCACCGCCCAGGCTTCGCACCGCGACCTGCGAATGCTCTTCGAGCCTCCAGGCGACGCGAAGGCCGGTGACGTTGTCGGTCGCGATGGATTTCGGATCGGTGACGGCAACCTCGGCATGCGACGACGTCGTTTCGATCGTGTCGAGCGCACGCAGCGCGCGGCCGGGCGATGCCGTTTCGCCGTCGACATGGACGTCCGCGGCGCCCTCGTTCTTCGTGAGCGTCAGCGAGCTCGAGGAAGTCGAATGCTCCACCGAGCCACCTGCGTCCGAGAGATCTCGCGATGCAGGACGATGCAAGACGAGCGCGAACGCCGCCGCTGCCGCGAGGAGACCCGCAACCTGCCATCCGCGACGCGGCTCGTCGGCCGTGAATTTCGTGCGCGACGCCGAGCCCGTACGAAGAAGGCTCTCACGAACGCCGCTGTTTTCGGCTTCGATCTTCGCGAAGAGGGCCGTGTCGATCTTTTCCCAATCGACTTCGCCCGGCTTCAGCGATTGCTTCGCTTCGGAGACGAGCTCGTCGAGCGAGCGCGGCGACTCCTTCCCGTCACGTTCGTTTTGGCTCATGACGCGCCGCCTTTCGGATCGATCACCGCTTTCGCGATCGCGGCGAGCGACGGCTCGTCGGAGAGCATCGTCTCGATCTCGCGTCGCGCATAAAAGAGGCGCGTGCGCACGGTGAGCACCGGCGCACGTACGATGTCGGAGATCTCCGCCGGCGAGACGCCTTCGAGATCATGCAGCACGAAGACGACGCGTTTTTTCTCCGGCAAGCGCAAGAGCAAGCGCTCGAACGCGCGCATACGTTCCCGACGCGCCGCTTCCTCGTCCGGCGGCGTTTGCGGATCGACCGGCTCGGCGGCGGCGGACTCCTCTGTATATTGCGGGCGGCTTCGCGCCGCGCGCCGATGCATGAGCACCACGTTCACCGTCACGCGATGGAGCCACGTCGAGAACTTCGATTGCCCGCGAAAATCACGCAGACTGCGATGCACCTGCACGAAGACTTCTTGCACGACGTCATCGAGCTCGCTCTGACCGAGCATGCGATAGACGAGCCTCGCGACGTCGTGACGATGCCGCGCGTACAGTGCACGAAATGCGGCCCCGTCTCCCGCGATCGCTTTTGCGAGGAGCGGATCTTCGAGCGGAAGGGGGCTCGGACGATCGCTATTCATCGCCCTCATCGGGTGCAAAACGGGCTGCGGAAATGCCGCCCCTGGAAATTGTAGAGCAGAGAGAGCCACCACAAAGATTCGTTGCTCTGCCGACCCCGGAAGTTCAGCTGCTTCGGGGCGAATCGGCGATCAACGAGTCGGGCGGTTCGCGAGCTCGTAGACGTCGAATGCGAGGAGGCCGAGACCCACGGCGAGCGCGACGAGGAACATGCGCGCCACGCTGCGCGATCCGCGAAAATAGGCCCAATTTTCAGCGCAAATGACCCCCACATCATCGTACCTAAAGGTGGCGCGCAGGCGCGCGCGCGTCGCGAGGGTGTCGCCCCTGAACGGCGCAAGCGCCGCGCCCGATCAGAAGAGGGCCTTGAGGTCGACCTTCTCTTGTTTCTTTTGCTCGAGGAGGTGATTGACGGCGCGAAGAATGCGCGTCTTCGACGGTCCGCTGATGTCGCCGCCCGCGAGCGCCGCCTGGATGGCGCGCTGCGTAACGGGACGACCCGAGCGCGGCTTGCGCGTCTCTTTGGTCGCGGTCTCACCTTCGCCGGCGGGCTTGCTCTTCGCAACCTTGATCGCGCGATCCTCGGGCTGCAGGTGCTCGAGCTTGTACGACGCCATGAGGACGCGGCGGGGGTCGAGCTTCTTCGTGGCCAGAAACTTCTTGAACTTCGTGTCTTCACTCATGAGGGGGGCGGAAACTACCGAACGGCGCGCACATCCGCAAGCGCCCTTGGCCAAAAACAGGCGAAAAGTGGCCGGGACAGGCGGCGGACCTCGAAAAATGGCCGAAAAACGCGCATTTTTCGCGGCACGCCGACTGCTTTGGAGGGCGCGTGGCGAGCGCGCTTCGAATCGATCGGGTGTTGGTCTCCGGTCTCGGCCTGGCGATGGGCGCGCTCGCCGTCGTCGCTCCTCTCGAGGTCGCGATCACATTCGTGATCGCGCTCGCGTCGTTTCCGCTCGGACGCGAGCGAAAGCTCGCATTCCTCGTGGGCGCGGCCAGCATCGCCCTCGGCGGATTTCGAGCGGAGCATCGCGAGAGGTCCTTCCTCGAGGCGCGCGCGCGAGCCCCCGCCGGCTCGCGACGTTGCGAGGGCATGGCCGTCGTCGATTCGTCGCCGGTGCGCGAGCACGGATCCTTTCGATGGACGGCGCTCTTCGATGCGAGGTCTTGCGAGGGTGACCCTGCGCCCATCGAGCGATCGCGAGTCGCTTTCTATTCGGAGGGCGGGAGCTTCGCCCGAGGCGACGAGGCTCTCGTCATCGCGCAAATCGCGCCTCCCGAAGAAATGTGGAATGTCGAGACGGGCGATCCGCGACCCGCGGAAGCACGTCGCGACGTCCTCTATTCGGGCGGCATCGTCGCCGCGCGTGTGGTGTCGAGAGGGCGAGGGATCGGCGCTTGGATCGATCGCGCGCGTGCACACGCGCGTCGGCGAATCGACGCATCGTTCGATCCCGACATCGCGCCGATGGCACGTGCGCTCGTGCTCGGAGAGTCCGATCTCGAAAATGGCGATGACCAAGCGTTCCGGGCGAGCGGCCTCGCGCACTTGCTCGCCGTGTCGGGCGCGCATCTCGTCATCGTCGTCGCCGGGTTCGTCGCCTTCGTGCGCGCATGCCTCGTTCGCATTCCGCGGCTCGCGGCGCGCAGCGACGTGTCGCGCATCGCGGCCGTTCCCGGAGTTTTCGGATCGTGGATCTACGCGGATTTTGCGGGTGGAAGCGGATCGGCGTGGCGCGCCGCATGGATGCTTTCTTTCGCGCTCGCTGCGCGGGCGCTCGGTCGGCGCGCGGACGGCCCGCGTGCATTCGCGCTGTCGCTCGTCGTCATGCTCGCGCTGGACCCGCTCGCATCGTTCGACGTCTCCTTCGTCTTGTCCGCGGCCGCGACCGCCGGTCTCTTTTTGTTCGCGTCGAACGCCGCGGCGTGGATCCACGCGATCGTGCCTTCCCTCGGATCGAAATTCGCGCGTGCGGCGAGCGCGTCGTTCGGTGCAAGCCTCGCGTGCTCGCCGGTTCTCGCGCGCATCGCTCCGTCGCTTCCGGCGGGAGGCCTCGTCGCGAACTTGCTCGCGGTGCCCGTCGGCGAGCTCGTCGCGCTGCCGCTGTGTCTCTTGCACACGCTTCTCTCGCCGCTCCCCGACGCAGAGCGTGGCTGCGCGCTCGTGGCGTCGGGTGGGCTGCGTGTCGTGCTTTCGCTCGCGCGATTTTTCTCGGCCACGGCGACGAGCGTCCCTCTCGTCACGTCGTGGCAGCTCGTCGCATTGGGATTCGGCATCGTTGCCGTCGCCGCGTTGCGCGGCACGCGTCGCCTGCTCGTCGTGGCATTCGCAGCGGTGGCGCTCTGCGCGTGCGAGGTCGCGTCCGTGCGGTCCGGCTCCGCGCACGGATCGCTGCGCGTCTCCTTTCTCGACGTGGGCCAAGGCGACTCTGCGATCGTCGATTTTCCGGACGGTACGACGATGCTCATCGACGCCGGCGGTCTCGTCGGTAGCCCCGTCGACGTCGGAAGACGCGTGCTCGCACCCGTGCTTCGTGCGCGGAGGAAAAAAAGGATCGACGTCGTCGTGATTTCGCATCCGCATCCCGATCATTTCGGCGGGCTCGCGACGGGCCTCGAAAATACGGCCATGGGTGAGGTTTGGGATTCAGGGCAAGGCGAACGTGAAGGTGTCGGCGGCGTATACGCGGCGTTCGTGGAGCGCGCGCGTGCGTCGCACGTGGCCGTCCGTCGCCCGGCCGACATTTGCGGCTCACACGAAATCGGTGGCGCGAAAGTCACCGTGCTCGCACCATGCCCTGCCTATGATCGCGACTTCGGGCCGAACGACAATTCGCTGGTCTTGAAGATCGAATTCGGCCGTCGCGCATTCTTGTTCGTGGGCGACGCCGAGGCGCACGAAGAAGAAAATCTTCTCCGCCGCGGAGACCTGCGCGCGGACGTGCTGAAAGTGGGCCATCACGGAAGCCGCACGTCGTCGTCGGCTGCGTTCGTCGGCGCCGTCGGTCCCGCCGAAGCCGTGATCTCGGTCGGGTCACGCAATCGCTTCGGACACCCCAATCCACGAACCCTCGAAACATTGCTCCACGCGGGGGCGCGCGTCTGGCGAACGGACGCGAACGGAGAGGTGCAAATCGAAACCGACGGCGAGAATCTCACCGTCACGTCGCCGAAATGAAATTCCCGCCGCCGTCGCTTTACATCGGCGTGCGCGCGAGCGAAAAGAGGCGCCATGTCCGAGCGCATCCACGTCATGATCTCCGAGGAGCAAATCCGAGCCCGCGTGAAAGAGCTCGGCGCGCAAATCACCGCCGAATACAAAGATCGCCCGCTCGTCCTCGTCTGCGTCCTGAAGGGCAGCTTCGTGTTCGCGGTCGACCTCGCGCGCGCGATCGACCTTCCCCTTCGCATCGAATTTCTAGGGGTGCGCTCCTACGGCGAAGGCACCGAGTCGAGCGGGGTCGTGCAAATCACGCAAGATCTCTCCCGTCCGATCGCGAGCGAAGACATCTTGTTCGTCGAGGACATCGTCGACACCGGCCTCACCCTCGCGCACTTGAAGGATCTCTTTCGCACGCGCCAGCCGCGCAGCGTGAAGGTGTGCTCGCTGCTCCACAAGCCGGCGCGCGCGCGCGTCGAAGTGAACATCGATTATTTGGGCTTCACGATCGAAGACAAGTTCGTCGTCGGCTATGGGCTCGACGTCGCGGAAAAATACCGCAATTTGCCGTTCATCGGCGTCGTCGAGCGCGATTGAGCATCGAACGCGACGAGCGCAGATTTCCGGAATCCATCCGCTAGGGCAAGAGACCGTAGACCGCGACCGAGCTCTGCGTGCCCATGTACACGCGACCGTTCGCGACGAGAGGAATGATGAATTTGTTCGCGCCGCCCGTCGGCCGGTCGCGATTCCCCGCCGCTTGATCGCTGCTCCAGTACTCGGTCGAAACATCGGCGGCCGAATACGCGTGCAGCGTGGGATTGCTGTTTTCGTGGGCCCAGACGATCGCGGTCGCGGGATCGCTTCCATTCCACGAGATCGTGGGCGTGGCTCCGGGATATCCGAAGTTCGTGATCGTCTCGGAGGCTTGCGGCGTCGCGATTTGCGCGTTCGCGATATTCCATTTCTTCAGCGGCTGTCCGACGCCGCAGTAATAGATGGAGCCGTCGAAGTATGCGGGCGCGCCGAACGAGCCGTGGCCCGAGTCGAAGATTGTGCCGGTGGCATTGGGGATGTCCTGCAGCACCTGGCCGTTGCCGCCATCGGGATTGAACTTCCCCATGTGCCTCGTGTCCATCAAGTAGATGTGGCCGTCTTTTCCGCTGCCCACGAGGAGATGAGGATGGGCGGGGCTTCCGACGCTGTCGGGAAGCAACATCACGCCCGACGAGCTCATGTCGACGTCGCCACCGCTCTCGGTGACTTCATTTCCCTCGGTGAAAAAATCCGCGGTGGTGATCGAGCTGCCGGAAGGCGTCAGCTTCAGGAACGAGTTTCCGTAGTCCTGGCCGCTGGGAAATCCTTGCGTGTCGAACGTGTCGTCGAACCCGCCATTTCCCGTCGCTTGGTAGATGTTGCCGGCGGAGTCGGCGGCGGGACCTGCGCCCGAGTTCCAGAACGCCGCCTCGCCGCCATTGTTGTTCGGCTCGTCGTCGTAGACCGCTTTTTGGTCGAGCGACTCGTCGTACGCCATCACCCAGCCGGAGTACGGGCCGTGATCGCAATGCGACGACCATGACGTGTACACGGTGCCATGATCGAGGAGGAGCGCGGAGCGCTCCTTGTGTTGCTTCGGCGCGAACGTGAGCGTCGTGCCGTTGCCTTCGTTCGTCGACGTGCCCGGGTAAGTCGCGGTGACGTCTTTCGGGCTTCCGACTTTTTCCGCGCCGCTCGTGATGTCGATCGCGTGAATGCGCTGAAAATACGTCCCCCCGGCGTTCTTGCTCATCGCGATCAAGAACATCGTGTTCGTCGCGAGATCGATGACCGGTGTCGACGTGATGCCGATCTCGGGTGTGACTTGTCCGCAACCGAAGACGGCATCGGATGGCGTCTCACTGGTGCCGAGCGTGGAGATGGACCAAAGAGGCGAGGGGCCGGCGTCGGGCTTCGATTCCGCGTCGAACGCGTAGAGCGTTCCGTGCTCGGTGGCGACGTAGACGACGTCGTGCGTGCCCTTTCCGGCGACGGCGACGTTCTGTACGTAAAGAGGTTGAGCGTCGACTTTGCCGTCGACCTGCATTTCGAAGAGAAGCCCGAACGTGTCCTTCGTCACGTTCGTCGGATTCAGCTTCGTCTCGGACGAAAAGAGCCCGGTGCGTGCGTTGTCGCCGTGCTCGGTGAGATTGTCGGCGCAATTTCCGCCGAGGCACGCGGACGTCGAGCCATCGCCGCCGCTCGATCCGTCGCCGCCGGTTCCACCGTCGCCGCTGACGTTGCCGTCGCCGTTTCCGCCCGCGTCTTGTCCCGGTGCGCTCGAATCGTCACCACCGCCGCACGCGTAAAAATACAAGCTGCCGAGCCCGATGCAGATCGAGGTTCCGATGACGAGCGCCCTCGTGTCATTCCATTTGTGCATTGGGAGCTTCCCTCCTGAACGGAGACCGTCAGCCGAGCGACGCGAGCGCCGTCTCGAGCTCGCTCAGCGCGTGCGAATCGCCCTTGATTTTAGCCTTTTCCATGCCTGCCTTCGCCCAGGACTTCGCGTCGTCCGTTCTTCCGAGCTTCTCCAAGGTCTGCACGCACATCAGATACGCAGGAATGTAGTCCGCGTTTCGCTCGCGAAGCTTTTCGAAGACCGCTACCGCCTCGTTCCACTTTTCGAGCGAGCGATATTCCTGCGCGAGGCAGTACCAATGAAAAGGATCGGCCGATCCTTCTTGCGTGATTTTTTCGAGATACGCGAGGCGTTTGCTCATTCGTTTTCTTTTTCGATCTTCGCGCGGATGATCCCGAGCCGCTGCTTGATGCGCGTCTCTTCTCCACGATCGGTCGGCTCGTAGAATACCGAGCCCACGATTTCCTCGGGCAAATACGTTTCGCCGGCCACGACGCCGCCCTCGAAGTCGTGCGCGTATTTGTAGCCTTCGCCGTAGCCTTCGGACTTCATCAGCTTCGTCGGCGCGTTGCGTAGCTTTTTCGGCACGGGCAAGGCTCCGCGCTCGGCGATGATTTCTTTCGCGCGATGCCACGCCATGTTCGCCGAGTTCGATTTCGGCGCCGTCGCGAGATAACAGCACGCGTGCGCGAGCGGATAGAGCCCCTCGGGCATGCCGAGCCTGCGGAACGCTTGATCGGCAGCCATCGCGACGAGGAGGCCGCGCGAATCCGCGAGACCGACGTCCTCGCTCGCGAAGATGATCATGCGTCGCGAGACGAAGAGCGGATCGTCGCCGGCTTCGAGCATGCGCATCATCCAATAAATCGCGGCGTCGGGATCGGAGCCGCGCATCGATTTGATGAACGCGCTGACGACGTTGTAGTGCTCCTCGCCGCTCTTGTCGTAGAGGAGCGGCTCGTGGCCTTCGGAGGCCTCCACGATCTCCGGCGACAGCGATTTTGCGCCGGATTGCTCCATGTAATCGACGGCGACCTCGAGCGCGCCGAGCGCACGCCGGGCGTCGCCGCGAGCCGCGCGTGCGAGCATTTCGAGCGATTTCGGATCGACGTCGATCTTCTTCGCGCCGAAGCCGAGCTTCTCGTCGGCGAGCGCGCGTTCGAGCACTTTGACGAGATCTTCGTCGCCGAGCTGCTCGAGGCGAAAGACTTTGCAGCGTGACAGGAGCGCCGCATTCACCGCGAACGAAGGATTTTCGGTCGTCGCGCCGATGAGCGTGATCGTGCCGGCTTCGACGTGCGGCAAGAACGCGTCTTGCTGCGCCTTGTTGAAGCGATGAATCTCGTCGACGAACACGATCGTGCGCTCGCCGCGAAAATCGAGGCGCTCCTTTGCGGCGGCGACGATCTCACGAAGCTCCGCGATGCTGCCGAGCACGGCACTGAACAAAACGAAGGTAGCCTTCGTACGCTCGGCGATGATTTTTCCGAGCGTCGTCTTCCCGACTCCGGGCGGTCCCCACAAAATCATCGACGGCACCCGGTCGGCCTCGATGGCGCGCTCGAGCGGTTTGTTCGATCCGAAGAGATGGGTTTGACCGACCAAATCGGCGAGCGTGCGCGGCCTCACGCGATCGGCCAATGGCGCGTGCGTCGGGTCGGCGCGTCGCGCTGCCGAAAAAAGCGTGTCTCCGTGAAGGGATCGAGAGCGTCCGGCCACTATAGAAACGCTACGATGGCTTCTTTTTCGGTCAAAAGCTACGTTCGTCGGGATCTCGTGCGCCGCATCGTCGGGTTTCTTTTTCTTTGCTTCGCCACGCCGGGTTGCGGCGGGGGCGCGTCGTCCGCTGCGGATGACACCGCGAACGTCACGAGCGTCGATCTCGGCGTGTTCGAGCTCAACTTCGACGCGATCGATCGTTTTCGCACGTGCCCGCCCGTCGGCACGTTGAGCGATCCGTGGATTCCCGCCATTCACGAAGAAGGCAGCACGAGCGGCGTCGCGTGGCACGAGCCCGGAGTGACCGATCGCGCCATCAACGAAACGCTCGTCCCGTTTCGCAGCTGTTATCGGCGCGGGCTCGTGCACGATCCGACGCAAGCCGGGCACGTGGCCGTCGTCGCGCGGGTCGGCGCGGACGGCAAAGTCGCGAAAGTCGAGACGTACGGCGCATGCGAGCTGTCGCGTGAAGTGCTCGAGTGCATGACGGACTACGCGCGCGAGGTGAAATTTTCACCGCCGGCTTCGGGCCACGACTCGGTGGTCATTCCCGTTTCGTACGAGCCGCGTAGTGGTCGCCTCTTGAATCCTGCGACCGATCGAACCTCGTACGCTTCGAAAGCCTATCGCTTCATCGAAGCGGCGCGTCCTGGCTTGCACGCGTGCGAGAAATCCGAAATGGCAGCCGGACGTTTCCTCGATGCGGCGGGGACCTACCGCATCGACATCGATGCGAAAGGTCGCGTCGTCAAAGAAGACATCGATCCCTGGAACGGAAATCAGCAGCTCTTGGCGTGTGCTGCGCATTCCCTGCAAAACACCGCATTTCCGCCGCCGCCGAACGGACGCGCGATCGTTTTCGTTCGCCTCGTGTTCGATCCACGACGCGAAACGCGCTAAGTCCCCCGTGTGGGTCAGCCTCCGCGTGCGGTCATCATTCCGTTCGGCGTGCCGCCCGAGGGTCGAGGCCTGGGTCTCGGGCTCGCGGCGCTCGTGCATGGCGCGGTGCAACCCGAAGGTGCGTCGATCGGCCTCGCGCAATTGATGGCGAAAAAAAATGAAACGCGGCGCGAAGGCGAATCGCAAAAAGCGGCGCCCGTCGAAACATTTTTACCGCCGCCCGCGTGGAAGGACCTCGTCGCACGAGGGGACACGCCGCCCGACGTGACCGTCGTCATCACCGGTGCGTTCGAGCCGCCGACGGCAGGCTCGGGGATTTTGCAGCTGCTCGCGTTCGACGCAAAAGACGGCCATACGCGCGCGCGCGTCGATGCGCACCTCGACGAAGACGGCGCCGGCAGCACGCTCCTCCAAGCCTTCGACGAGCTCTTGAAGAACATCGGTTGCGCGCCCACGCTGCCGCGCGGCATCGGCGATCTCGGATGGGAGGCGCTCGAGAGCGTGCTTCGCGCGGAGCGATGCGTCTTGCACGACGCGGCACGAGGAGGTCCGCACGACCGGCTCGCGGCCATGATGCATCTCGGGCGCGCGGTCGAAGAAGCGCCGGGCTCACAGTTCGCAGCGGGGAGGCTCGCGGCCGTCGCGATCGAGGCGGCGGCGTCCGCGCGTTCCGATCACGCGATGGCGTCGGCCGCGCTCCGTACGCTCACGCGCGCCATGCAAGATGCGCCGAGCCAAGTCGATCTGCTCGAAGCATGCGCGGCGCTGCAAGTGCGCCACGGACACGCGTCCGAAGCCGAGACGTGCGCGCGCGCGGCGCTCGACCTCGATCCGTCGCGCGGTCGTCTCTACGCGCTTCTCTCGGAGGCCTGCCGGTCGCGCGGAGATCACGCGGGTGCGATCGCAGCGCTCGACCGGGGAACGGACGTCGCGTCGGACGACGTGGTGCTTCTCACGGAAAAAGGCGTCGTCCTCGCGTCGGTCGGCGAAGAGGGAAAGGCGCGCGAGCTTTGGAAACGCGTCGTCGCGAAAGATCCGATCTACCCGCCCGCGTATGCGAATTTGTCTGCGGCGGCGATGCGCGATGAAGACCCCACCGACGCGCAGCTGCTCGTCGATCGCGTCCTCGCCGCGCGTGCCGCTCAGGGCGACGTGATTCGGCAGGCGATCGCGCTCGCGCTCGCGAAGGAGCCCGTCGGCGTCGCGCGCGCAGCGCGGCTCGTGCGATTGTCGAAATCGATCGTCGAGCGAGTTCCGAACGACGCGTGGGCCATTCTCGCACTTGCGCAGGCGCTCGCGCAGCTCGGTGAACGCGCCGAATCGATCGCGCGGTATCGCTCGGTGCTCGACCTCGCGCCCGCCACCGCCCTCGCGGCGCAAGCTGCGCGCGGGAAGCTCGCCGTCGAAGAGCCTCAGGCCACGCTCGAGATCGACGCGTCTCTTCGCGCCGCCGCGCAGGCTCCGAAGAGCGATCTCGAGCGCGTCGCGGTGCGCGCACGACGGCTCGCCGACCGACACGAGGCCTGGCCCGCGTGGCTCGCTGCGAGCATGGCGGAGCGTCGTCTCGAGCATTGGGCCGCTGCAAGAGATGCGGCGGAGCGCGCTCTCGCCATCGCCCCGGGATGCACGCTCGCGCATGTGGAGCTCGTGGCGATCGCGGTCGCGGAAAACGACGCGGCATGTGCGATGAAACACGCCGAGCGCGTTCGCGAGCTCGAAGGCGAAACGGGGCGTTCGCTCGGTGCGCTCGCGACGGCGTATCTCGCGGCCGGGCAGCTCGTCGAAGCGCGCATCATGGCGGAGCGATCATTGGCGATGGATCCGAAAGACGGGGCGGCGGTGATTCTCGCCGCGCGCGTGCGAGCTGCGCTCGAAGCGAAGCCCTCGTTCTTCGATCGAATGAAGGGCTGGTTCGCGAAAAAGTGATGATCCAGCCAAAAATTGGCTAGATCAACGATCGCCGAAGACGGCCGTGCCGACCCGCACCATCGTCGCGCCTGCTGCGACCGCCGCTTCGAGATCACTCGTCATTCCCATCGACAGCTCCGGCAAGAGCGTTGCGCCCCCGTGCAGGTTGCGGAGCGACGCGAGCGTCTCGAAGACGTTCTTCGCGATCGCGAGATCGCCCTCGGGCGGAATCGTCATGAGGCCGCGCAAAGCGAGCGCGTCCTCGGCGCGCACGGCATCGATGACCTCTTGCAGCTCCGACGCAGTCGCGCCGTGTTTCTGCGGCTCGCCGCCGACGTTCACCTCGATGAGCGCAGTCAGCGGAGGCTTGCCCGCGTTGCGAACGCGACGCGCGAGCTCTTTGGCGAGCGAAGGCGAATCGATCGTGTGCATGACGTGCGCATGTGCGGCGATGAGCTTCGCCTTGTTCGACTGCAAGTGACCGATGAAGTGCCACTCGATGTCCGCCAGATGCGCGAGCGATTGTGCCTTCTGCGCGAGCTCCTGCGCGTAGCTCTCGCCGAACGCGCGCTGCCCCGCCGCGTACGCTTCTTCGATCGCGCTGGCATCCTTCGTCTTCGATACGGCCACGAGCTTCACGCTTGCCGGATCTCGTGATGCGGCGATCGCTGCGCGTTCGATGCGCGCCCGCACCTCGTTCAGCCGATCCGTGATGCTCATCGCCATCCGCTCCGGAGCTTCGCGTGCCAGACCATGACATCGCTTTTGTTCGTCAGCGGGCCGCCATGAAAATCGCCGTCGACGCGATCGACGGCGAACCCGTTGTAGTGGAGGAGCGCCTCCCACTCTCGGGGATAAAATTGCCGATGCGCGAGCGGCGTCGAAAACGTGGGAATTTTACGGTCGATCGGATGAAACTCCATCGACACGAAGAGCACCTGACGAACCGAATCGTAATCGAAGTGCTCCGTGTAGCGGACCATGCCCGCGGAAGGATGTTTGAACTTCGGCGCGGTGTACGCCTTCTTCGGATCACGCGTGAGATCGTCGATCGCCGGCACCGACAGATCGACGACGAAGCGACCGCGCGGCGAGAGATGAGAGCGCACGCACGCCAAGAATTTTTCGACGTCGGCGCGCGTGTAGAGATGCAGCGCGGTGTTGAACGAGCAGATGACGAGCGAGAATTTTTTCCCGAGCCTCTTCGTGCGCATGTCGCCGCGATGAAGCGTGATGCGGCGCGCGACGGCGGCGGGCTCGTCTTCGATGCGTGCGCGCAAATCGCGGAGCATCGTCGCGCTGTGATCGATGCCGGTGACGCGCACGCCGTGACGCGCGATCGGTAGCGCGATGCGTCCATTGCCCACGCCGTACTCGAGCATCTCGCCGCCGTTCTTCGTGGCGAGCGAGACGTAGAACTGTACGTCGTCGATGCGACGGCGATACGTCGACGTGTAGTACGCGGGGTCTTCGTAATGCGCGAGCGAGCCCGCAATGAGCTCGCGATCGACTTTGCGCTTCAGGGCGTGGGAGCGTTTTGCGCGCGCAAGTTCGCTGCGATCCACTCTTCGACGACTTCGTTCGAGGTGCGGTCGTAGTGCACGCGGCCCGCGGCGATCTCGCGAAGCGCCGTGACGGCCGCTTTGTTCTTCGAGTGCACGAGAGGCGAGCCACCCTTCATGAGCTGACGCGTACGGGTCGCCGCCAGGACGACGAGCGCAAAACGGTTCTCTTCTCGTTCGAGACAATCTTCGACGGTAACGCGTGCCATGCGGGATGCTCCTAAAGGGGAAGCGCACCTTAGTCGCCGAACCGGCCATACGCAAGTTCGAGAAAAACAACGCAAAATTACGCCGAAAAACGGTCTTTCGCGTCGCCGCGTAGGCGGGCGCGATTCGCCGAAGGCGAGGCAAGGGAGGCTCATTCGCTCCGCGAATGAGGGAACCGCAGGTTCCTCTTAAAGCCGAACGTCGATGTACATGTTGCGTTTCAGCTCGTCGAGCCAGAGCTTTCGCTGGCGCTCGACGACCTCGCCCATGGCGTGCTCTTTCATCACGTCCTTCACTTCTTCGTACGTCGGGACGTGCGGCGCCTTCGCGAGCTTCGCCACCACGACGACGCCCTCGTTCGGGAGCACCGCCGCATCGGAGACGTCGCCCTGTTTCATCGACGTGACGAGATTTTCGAGGGCGGGGAGGAGCGTGGACATGCCTTGGAGCCCGCGCGAGCCGCACGTCTTCTTCGTTTGCTCGTCGTCGGAGAATTGCTCGACCAAGCTGCAGAAGCTCTCGCCATTGCGTGCGCGGACCGCGTAAGCCTGCGCCCGCGCCTGCATGGCGTCGATGTCGGCCTGCAAAGCTCCGGGCGGGATGCGGAGCGCGAGGAGCTGGATGTCGACGAGCTTCTCGCCTTGCGTCTCTTTGAGCCAATGCGCGTACGCAGCGCGCGCGTCTTCGTCGGTGACGCGCACGCGGCTCATCACGCGAAGCTGAATGAGCTTTCCTTCGAGAATTTGGCGGCGAATCTCGTCGCGATATTCCTGCTCGCTGAGGCCTTGTTGCTTCGCGGCCGCGAGGAGCTCCTTCACCGAGATGTTCAAGCTGTCGGCTTTTTGGCGAATGCCGCGGTCGATTTCTTCGCTCGTGGCGACGAGATGGCCTTTGTCGGCGGCTGCTTCTTCGAGCCGATCGTCGATCATGCGGTTCAAGAGCTCGCGATACATGTCGCTCTCTTGCGCCGCTTGCTGCGCCGCGTTCGGCGTGGTCGCCAAGATGTGAATCAAGAAGGGACGCGCGCGCTTTCGCAAATCCGAAAGGAGAATCGGCCGCTCGCCGACGACGGCGACGACGCGCTCCACGATCGTCGCGTGCGCGGAATCGCTCGTCGCGAGGGAAAGCGCGACGAGCAGACAAGCGGCGACGAGACGACGGCGCATCGGCCTGGACTCTAGCACGTGCATCGCGGGGATTTTCAAGCTCTCCGCTCGTGTTCAGGGAACCGTGAAGGTGCCGAGATCCACGCGGTTGTCGTCGACTTTTTGTCCTGCGGCGTCCTGCACGGCGCGGCGCCGTCCGTTTCCGAGCACGTTCCAGATGCCCGCGTGGATCGACCAATCTTTGCCGCGCGCGTTCGAGGGGATCGTGAGCCGAACGACGTCGCGGATGATTTTCCCGGGCGGCGCGTCCTCGATCGGCATCACGTCGCTGAACATCACGTGGTCGCCGATGATCGAGTCCTTGTCGAGGTCGCCTTTGTTCGGCTCGATCTTCAAGAACACGCCCATGCGCGGCTTCACGTCGGGAGCCACTCGCCAGTAGAATGTGAGATCCGTCGTCGACTCGGCGGCGGGGCGCGTCGTCGACATCGAAAAACCTTCGAGCGTGACGCCGCCGTCGAAGCGCACGCCCATCTTCTGGGCTTCGGGAGGCACGGCGTCGAGGACCATGTCTTCGCCGCTCGCGGTCTTCATTTCGAGCGGCGGTGGCTTCGCTTCGTGAACGAGAGCGAGCGTCCCGAAAAATGGCACGAGCGGCGCGACGAACGCGAGCGCGATTTCGCGCGGCCCCGGAGGCGAGAGGCGCGCGCTTTTGCGGCAAAAATAAGCCAGCGCGGCGAGAGAAGCGAGCGTGATGGCGAGCCCGCCCCATGCTTCGCGCGGCAAAAATCGGAGCGTGAGCGAGGTCTTGCCGGGAGGCACGTCGATCCCCAGCAAGCCTTTTTCGTCGACGATCTCTCCGACGCTCGTGCGCCAGCCGGCATGCCAGTTTTGGTTGACGAGAATGCGCCCGGCTTTTTGCGCGTCGACGTCGAACGTGATCGCGTTCGGCGTCCACGACGTGCGCGTGACGGTGCCGGCCGTCGGGTCTTGGAACGATTGCTCTTGTTTGAGATCCGCGCGCAAAAGCGCCGACTCGGGAACTGGATACGCCTCGTAACAAGAGAGGCAGCCGCGATCGAGCGAGGGATAGTACGCGGCGAGCCAACGCGTACCGCGTGCTTGATGAAAATCGTTCGGCCTAGCACCGACCGGCTGCGGAGGCGCGGCGAGCCCACGCAGATTCGTGGCCACGTACGTGTTCTTCACGAGCGGGCCCAAGTTCGCGATCAGCAAAAAGGACGCGAGCACGAGCAACGCTGGCGCCCACTTTTTCTTGCGACGCGCCATCGCTTGGAGGTGCGAGATGCCGAATGCGGCGAGCGTCGCCACCGCGAGCGCGAACGTGATCAAGAAGCGCTCCGGATAACGAAGCGTCGAATACACGGGCAAGAGCTTCAGGGCCGCGAAGATGGAAACTTTCGCGGCGTAGCCCGCCGTCATCCAAATCGAGAGCGCCGCGGCGACGATCATGGGCGCGGCGCGTTTCCGCGTGACCCCGGCGACGACGGCGAGGGCACAAAACCCGCCGATCAAGAACGTGCCGTCGATCGGAAACTCACCGTCGTCGTCGGGGGTGATCTGAAGAAGGAGCGCCTTCAAGATCGGCAGCGGTCGATTCCCCGGCGCGCCGCCCATCACGCGTCGGGCGACGGTCAGCGTATAGCCGACCGGCCACAGACGAAATGCAGCGACCCCCAACGCGAACGCTGCGCAGAGGGCCGTCACGACGAGAGCGCGTTCGACTCGCTTTCGATCGAGCTTCTGATCTTTCTCCGGAAGCGACGCCCCGATTTCGGCGGCAAGCTCGAAGGCGAGCCACACGGCGGCGATCGGCGCGGGGTATGTTCCGCCGAAGCCGACGATCCACCCGAGCGAGAGCGCGACGATCGCCGCACCCATGCGATCTCCGCGCAGCGCACGCCGCAAACCGTACGCGGCCCATGGAATCAGTTGGAAGCCGAAGAATTGGTACCACCCGAGCGCGATCGAGTTCGCGAAGTAACCGGACAGCGCGAACATCGGCGCGGCGAGCCCCGCGCCGAGATGCGTGGCGCCGCGCGATCGCGCGTAACGAAACGTGCCTTCGAGGCCGAGAAAATACATGAGGAACGCCGTGAGCGCTTGACCGCGCAGCGTTCCGAAAAGCAGCGTGAGCA
>JAICXU010000520.1 GCA_025934595.1 Polyangiaceae bacterium
CTCGTTCTCGAACGTGATCTCGGAGCGCGAGCCCGCGGCGCCGCCTCCCATGATCGTGTCGGAGAGGAGCGCGAGTCGCGTGTGGCTTCGACGAATTTGATCTTTGAGCTCGTCGACGCGGCCTTCGAGGTCGCGGAGACGCACCGCGTACGTCGCGCCGTCCATTTGACCCGATGCGGCTGGCGCCGCGGTCGCTGCGGGAGCCGCACCCGACGATGCGGCCGGCATCGCGCTTCCGGAGCTAGCGGCGGCCGCGGATGTCGACGGCGCCGTCGATGACGCGCTGCTCGCTGCCGCGCTCGAACTAGAAGAGGAGGCCTTCGCGCTCGATGTGGCGGCTGCCTTCTTCGACGCGGACGGCGTCGCTGAGGAGGCCGGCTTCGGCGTCGCGGCTTGCGCGATAGCACCTACCGAAACTGCGACCGACAGGAGAAAGGCAAGACCGACAGCTCCGTGACGTCTCATCGTGATTTCCTCATTCCGTTGGCACAGGGTGCTTTCGGCGGTTCAAGCAACGCGCGAAGAAGGGTAATCTCGTGCCGACCCCCCTGGCTAGGGTCTTAAATGGCAGCGCTTCACCTCAACCTCATCGCCCATGACCCCCGTTTTGGATTTTGGGGGGACAAGGGGCGCCTCTGCATGCCATCCGACCTGTGGCCGGACGGCAGATCTTTTGTGCCTACCGCGCGTCTGAAAAGGTCAGAGCGAGGCCAAGAAAATGTTGTCCGGCGGGTTATGCCGCGAATTTTGCGGGTTTTTGCGGTGGGGCGGTCCCTTTGAGCCCCCGGCCGGCGGACAAACGGAACGAGGTTTCCGACGAAACGCTGATGATTCGCTATCAGCGCGGGGACCGCACCGCGTTCGTGGCCTTGGTCCAGCGGCACCAAACTCCCCTCTACAATTTCGCGTTTCGACAGCTTCGCCTCCAATCGGCCGCGGAGGATGTCGTGCAGGAGGCGTTCATTCGCGTCGTGCAGAACGCGGCGGACTTCAAACACGAAGCGCGCTTCACGACGTGGGTCTACACGATCACGCGAAACCTCTGCATCGATCAGATGAGGAAACGTGCGCTCCGAAAACATGCGTCGCTCGACGACGCGCGAGGCGCGGACTCCGATGGACCGACGCTCGGCGAGATGACCGCCGACAAGCGAGCGAACGTGGAACGAGAAGCGACAGGCGACGAATTGAAAGAACGCATCGCAGCGGCCGTCGACGAATTGCCGGACGATCAACGCGAGGTGTTCTTGATGCGCGAGGTTTCGAATTTGCCGTTCAAGGAAATCGCCGACATCACCGGCGTGCCCGAGAACACGGTGAAGAGCCGCATGCGATACGCGCTCGAGAGATTGCAAGCGGCGCTCAGCGAATACGAGGAGTTCGCACGAGCGCTGAAATAGCGCCTGTTTTACGCGCGCGACAAGTCTGCGCGCTCCGGTTGCAAATGTAGGTTTCGTACGAAGTTTGAGAAGAGCCACACTTGGAGGAGAGAGGATTTCGGAAGTAGCCATGGATTGCGAGAAGTTCGAGAGCATGCTCATCGACGAGCTCTATGGAGAGCTCGATGAGCTCACGAGCGCGGCGTCCAAACGCCATGTGGCGGGGTGCGCGCGTTGTGCGAGCTTGCTCGGCGGTCTCAAGGCGACGCGAAGGCTCGCCGTGCTCCCGATGGTGGCGCCGCCCGCCGATCTCGAATCGAAAATTTTGGCCGCCGAGCAGAGCGCACGAAAGGTCGTTCCGTTCCGTGGTCGCATGGCGCGCGCGGTGTCACGTGCGGGCAGTTGGGCGATGAAGCCGCAGACGCAAATGGCGGCGCTCTTCCTCTTGATGATCGGCGGCAGCATGGCGTTCCTTCGCGCGCGCGTGCCGTCGAGCGCCGACAAATCGGCGTCGATGGTGGTCACCGAAAACGGCGCGCCTGCCGCGACCGCGGTCGCGTCCGCTTCGCCCGCGGGCCAGACCGAAGCGATGGATCTCGCCGCCGCAGCGACCGCGCACGGCCCGCTCGAGCCCGAGCACGCACGACAAGCGAATGCACCTGCCGCGATCGCCGCCGACAAAGCCTCCGAAGCACAAGGCGGCCTCAAAGATGACGAGCTCGCGCTTCGACAACGTGCGGCGACATCGAACACGAAAGGCGGCGGTCTCGATCCGAGCAATGCGCTCGGTCCGGGCAGCGGCGGCGGCATGCTCGGCGCTGCGGCGAGCGCAGCGCCTCCGACATCGCAAGGTGCGCCTGCTGCGACTGCGGCCGCGGACGGCGCATTCGCGAACGCGATGGCGGCGTATCGCGCGAAAAATTTCGACGAGGCCACGCGTGACTTCGACGCGCTCGCCGCAGGTGGCGACGACAACTCGGCGCTCTGGGCGGCCCGCAGCGTGCGTGAATCGAGCGGATGCGGCGCGGCAGTGAATCGCTTCGATGAGCTCTCGGGTCGCGCGTTCGGAACGCAACCCGGCTACGACGCGACGTTCGAATCCGGCGAGTGTTACAAAGCGATGGGCTCGTTCGACGCGGCTCGCCAGCGCTTCTCGCGCCTCCTCACGGTGCCCTCGCACGCGGCGCGCGCGCAGGCGGAATTGAACAAGATGTCGCCGTCGCCGTACCAGGCGGCGCCGAAACGAGTTGCGCCGGCGCCCGCGCAGCAAATGAATCAAAGCGCATACTGACTGATTGATGGAGGGCGACGCGATCGAGCGGCTCGTCGATGCATGGTGCGCCCACGACGCGGAGCGCGCCTTTTTACCGGTCGATCGTGACATCGTCGAAGCGACGCGATCGATCCGCGCGCTCGTCGTCGAAGAGGCCGTGGGAGGCGGGCGCGATTTTTTGAACGCATGTGCGCGCCTCGGGCGAATGATCGCCGAGCGCGGTGGATCTCCCACGCTGATGGCGGCGACCTCGGAAGGGCTCGTCGCCGCGCTCGGCACGGCGGGAGGCTTCGACCCTCGCGACGTGCGCGTCGCCATCGCAGAAGGTTTCGCCGCCGCGCGGCTCGAGATCGCGCGAAACGAGGCGCTCGCGGCTTGGGATCCGCCTCATTGCATCGTCCGCGTCGGAAACGACACGATCGCGGTCGCCGCGGGATTTCCGGACGACGATCACGACGCGCTCGAAAGGTGGTCCGCCAAAGTCGCGCAGGCGGCTTTGTCGAGCGGTGCGCGGTCCGCGTTCGTGACGGGTCGTGCTCCCGCCGCGCGCGCCGCGATCGACGCCCTCACCCTCGTCGGAGTCGAGATCGTGGACGAGCGGGGAAAACAGGGCCCGGCGGAAAAAACGAGCTGGCTTCCGTGGCGCAAAAATAAGCCGAAATGATATAGGTCTCACCCGATGCATCGACGCAGCGTGATCGCAATCGGCCTCCTCGCTGCGGCGTGCACGTCGAGCGACTCCCCCTCGATTCGCGTCGGACCGAATCTGATCATCCCGCAGGGCCTGCTCGACGACATCACGAAGCTCACGCTCACCGTCATCAACTCGAACGGCGGCGCGGTCGGCTGCGATGCGAGCGGCAATCCGACGGGCGACACGTCGAAGCCGATTCTCACGAAAGATCTGTCGACCGGAAGCTGCAGCGGCGGCGCGAAATTTTGCGGCGACATTCAGATCACCGAATCGAGCGACACGCTCGTCTTCGCGGCAGCGGGCTTCGACACGAATAGCAATCAGCTCGCGACGGGATGTACGACCGCGGTCGTGAATCAAGACGCGCTTCCCGTGCAGATCACGATGAAGCGTTTCATCGCGCCCGCGAATTGCGGTGACGGCACGATCCAGCCCACC
>JAICXU010001145.1 GCA_025934595.1 Polyangiaceae bacterium
ACCGAGATCGAGCGCACGATAAACCGGCAGGTGTCGGAGCTTCGGAAGCGATGCGCGTGGCGCGAGCTTCATCCAGCCGACGAGCGCGCCGTCGTCCCAGGCGACGAGGCCGCGCGCCGAATCGTCGCGCTCGGCAAGCGCGCCCTCGAGCTCGCGACGATTCTCGTCCGGACGGAGCGCGCACCGCTCGATCCACTCGTTCTTCGTGCCCGCGAAATGCCAATAGCGACAGTGACAGGGCGACCCGCAAGCGTCGAACAGCGCAGCGAGCTTTTCGAAATGCTCCGGCGCGGCTTCTTCGACGACGAGCATGCGGGACTATGCCGGCAGGTGCGCAGGGGAGCGCTTTTCCCACGCGGCGGCGAGCGCGAAGACCGTGTCTTCATCCAGGGATTTTCCGATGATTTGGAATCCGATCGGCAATCCGCTCTTCGTGGGCGCGGCCGGTACGCTGCACGCCGGTAGGCCCGCGAGGCTCGCCGGCAGCGTGTAGATGTCGGAGAGATACATCGAAAGCGGGTCGCTCGTTTTTTCGCCGAGCGCGAACGCGGGCGTCGGCGACGTGGGTGAGCAAATCGCGTCGACGTTTTCGAACGCGCTCGCGAAGTCACGCGCGACGAGCGTGCGGACCTTTTGCGCTTTCAAATAATACGCGTCGTAATAACCGGCCGAGAGCACGAACGTGCCGAGCAAGATGCGACGCTTCACTTCTTTGCCGAAGCCAGCGTCGCGCGTGGCGCCGTACATCGATTTCAAGTCGCCGTGGTCGGGTGTTTTCCGGAGACCGTAACGAACGCCGTCGAAGCGCGCGAGGTTCGACGAAGCCTCGGCCGTCGCGATGACGTAATACGTGGCGACCGCGTGCTCGGTGTGCGGCAGCTCGACGGGGACGACGTCGCATCCTTCTTCTTTCAAAGCGTCGATCGCCGCGCGCACGCTCGCTTCGACCTCGGCATCGAGACCTTTTGCGAAATACTGGGCGGGAACGCCGATTTTCTTTCCGCGAATGGCGTCGCCGCACGCGCGTTCGAAATTGCCGACGGGCGCTTTCAGCGACGTGGCGTCTTTCGGATCGTGTCCGGCGATGACCTCGAGCACGCGCGCCGCGCCGCGCACGTCGCTCGCGAAGGGTCCGACTTGATCGAGGCTCGAGGCGAACGCGACGAGCCCGTACCGCGACACGCGTCCGTACGTCGGCTTGATGCCGAACGTGCCCGTGAGCGCGGCGGGCTGCCGGATCGATCCGCCCGTGTCGCTTCCGAGCGACGCGGGACACATGCGCGCTGCGACCGCGACCGCGCTGCCGCCCGAAGAACCGCCCGGCGTCCGCGACGTGTCCCATGGATTTTTCACGGGACCGAACGCGCTGTTCTCGTTGGACGAGCCCATCGCGAGCTCGTCGAGGTTCGTCTTGCCCGGGATGAGCGCGTCGGCCGCCTTCAGGCGCGCGACGACGGTGGCGTCGTACGGCGCCTTCCAGCCTTCCAGGATCTTCGAGGCTGCGGTCGTGACCGTGCC
>JAICXU010000314.1 GCA_025934595.1 Polyangiaceae bacterium
ATCCACACGCGTGAGTTCGCGGAGGCCACGAAGAGCTCGCGGGGAATAGACACGGCGCTCGTGATGTCGAAAGCGATGGCGCGCACAGCCGCCGAAATCATGTCCGACTCCGAGCTTCGCAAACAAATGATCGACGAGTGGCGCGCCGCGCGCTGACGGTCACGTTTTTTTTCGCGCTGCTTCTCTCGCAGCGCGCCGCGCGCGCCCAGATGCCGCCGCCGCTCGTGCCGCCGCAAGCGATCGACGCGGGCTCGGTTCCGTATCCTCACGATGCGACGGCGGAAGCCGTGGTCGTCGTGGAGCTCGTGATCGATGCGAGCGGCAACGTGCAAAGCACACACATCATCGAAGGCGCAGAGCCCTTCGCCACCGCAACCCGAAACGCCGCCATCGCCTGGAAATTCCGGCCCGCGAAGCGAGGCGACGAATTCGTGTCCGCGAGAGTGCGGATGCGAATCGCGTTTCATCCGCCTTCGACCTCGACTTCGACTTCGACTTCGACTTCGACTTCGACCTCGACTTCGACTTCGACCTCGACTTCGACCTCGACCTCGACCTCGACCTCGACGTCGCCCCCCGAAGAAGTGCGTGTCCTCGGCCGCCGCGAAGAGGCCGGCGAAATCTCGATGGGCACGAGCGAGGTGCGCCAAATTCCGGGTGCGTTCGGCGATCCCTTTCGCGTGATCGACTCGTTTCCGGGCGTCACGCCGATCGCGACCGGCGTTCCGTTTTTCTTCGTGCGTGGCGCGCCGCCTGGTGACACGGGTTACTTCATCGACGGCATTCGCATGCCGCTCCTCTTCCATGTGGGCGTCGGGCCGAGCGTCATTCAGCCGGGGCTCATCGATCACGTCGATTTTTTTCCCGCGAACGCGCCCGTGCAATTCGGACGCTTCACGGGCGGCATCGTGTCGGCCACGACGACCGAGCCCGCGACGAAGCCTCACGGCGAAGGCAACCTTCGCTTGTTCGACGCGGGAGGATTCGTCGAGAGCCCGTTCGCCGACGGCAAAGCGACGGCGATGATCGGCGGGCGATACAGCTACACCGGCCTTCTTTTGCCCATTTTCGCGCCGGATACGCATCTCGATTACTGGGATTACCAAGCGCGCGTGACCTATGACGTCAGCGCGCGCGATCGCGTGAGCGTTCTCGCGCTCGGGAGCCACGACTATCTCGCCCAGGACGAAGTCCAGGACGACGGAAGCGGCACTGGCACGAGCACCAAGAAAACGAAGGAGCTCCTCGACACGGATTTTCATCGCATCGATCTGCGGTGGGATCGAACGACGAGCTCGCACGCGCATCTCCGCCTTGCCGCGACGCTCGGCTACGAGGACTCCGGCGATCACAGCGGCTCGACGCGCGACTCGATGCTCGCGATGCGCACGGAATACGAGAATCGCTTGTCCTCGAGCGTGCTCGTGCGGCTCGGAGCCGACGCGGAGATCGATCACTACACGATCGTCGACAATGATCCGTCCGGTCTTCGCGAGCCGTCCACGCCACCGGGAGAAGATCCGACCGCGGTGTACGTGCCGCGCAACGAAACGACGGCGGGGCTGCGCGCCGATGTCGTGTATCGCATTCTTCCGCGCGTCGAGGTCGTGCCGGGCCTTCGCGCCGACGTCTTCACGTCACGTCGCAGCGTCTATCCGAATCCGCGCAGCGGCGTGTTCGAGACCTTCGCGACCATTCCCGTCGACCACGCGACGGCGGTGCCCGCGCTCGATCCACGCATTTCCATGCGTATTTTTGCGACCCAATCGCTCACGTATTTTTCTTCGCTCGGGCTCACGCATCAAGAGCCGAGCTTCATCGCGACGTTTCCGGGCATCAATCCCGGCGGTCTCGACCAAGGATTGCAGTCGGCGATTCAGACGAGCCAAGGCTTCGAGGCTCGCCTTCCGCTCGATCTCACCGCACGCGTGACCGGCTTCTACAGCAAATATTTCGATCTCACCGATGCGACGGCCACGTGCGTCGGCGCCGACTTCACGAACACCGACACGGCCACGCTCCCATGCGTCAAAAATCGTGTCGACGGTCGCGCGTTCGGCGTCGAGCTGCTCGTGCGGAGACCATTCACGAAGCGATGGAGCGGCTGGCTCTCCTACACCCTGTCGCGCGCGACGCGCGAGGCCGCTCCCCTGCTCGGCCCCGCGAATCATTTTCAAGAAGTGCCGAGCGAATACGATCGCACGCACGTGCTCTCGCTCGCGACGGCGTACGATCTCGGCAAACGCTGGCGCGCGGGCGCGCGTTTTTATTACTACTCGGGTCGTCCGTACACGCAGCCGTATCGCGGCTTTTTGTTTCCGCCCTACGACGCTTCACGTCTGCCCGACTTTTGGCGCGTCGACGTCAGGCTCGAAAAGAGCTGGCGCGTCGGAAAAACAGGGCAAATCGCATTCGTGCTCGAAGGCCTGAACGTGACGCTCCACAAAGAGACGATCGACGCGCAGTGCATTCCGCCGCGCGCGAGCAGCGTGCCGGTCGCGCCGCCGCCAGGAGCCGAGCGAGATCGATGCTCGCTCGAAGAGATCGGTCCCGTGACGGTGCCGAGCCTCGGCCTCGAAGGCAGCTTTTGATTTTCGATCAGCGCTCCGATTTGGAGAAGACGCTGAGCACGCTCGAAAAGTCGTCGGTCCACAAGCGCTGACCGACTTTGCTCGGCGGCCGCTTCCACATGTCGGAGAAATCGGCGAGCGCAGTCGGATCGCGGCCGCAGATCGCCCAGATCGATCCGATGACGCCGCTCTTCACTTGCTCAGGAGTCGTCCTCGGTCGATCGTCGCGCACCCGAATGTCGAGATGAAGCGCGTCCGCGACCCGCGCGAGCACGGGAGCGAGATCGACGAAGCGATTCGAAATGTGCAGCGCGAGGACGCCGCCGGGCGCGAGCTTGCGCAGATAAAGCTCGAATGCTTCTTCGGTGAGGAGATGGACGGGGATCGTGTCGGAGCTGAATGCGTCGAGGACGAGGAGATCGTAGGTGTGCTCCGGCGCATGCGCGAGCTCGATGCGTGCATCGCCCACGATGACGCGCATGTCTTCGCGGTTCGGAAACGAATCCGACACGTACGTGAAGTAGTGCGGATCTTCCGCGAGCACGACGACGGCGGGATTCAGCTCGTAGATGTCCCACGACTCACCCGGCCGCGCATACGTCGTCGTCGCTCCGGCGCCGAGACCCACGAGCGCCACGTGCGCGTTCGCTTTTCGTGCGTGGAGACGATCCATCACCTCGCCGAGCGGCCCGGTGCGTGCGTAGTACGCGAGTGGCGTGCGTTTGCGCGCGGGGTCGGTGCTTTGCGTTCCGTGCACCGTGTCACCGTCGATGATTTGCAGGAATTTTCCCGTGCGATCACGCGTCACGCGCAGGACGCCGTAGAAATTCCGCTCCGCGTACACGGTATGTCCGAGCGTGCCGTCGTGAAGCGACGCGCCGATCAAGATCGCGCCGATTCCGAGCGCGAATCGCACCGGGCGATCGGTGCGCCGATAATTCACGAACGCCGCGACGAGCAGCACGATCTCGAAGAGCGAATCGTCTTGCGCTTTGCCGAGGTGCGCGAGCACGAGGATTCCGGCTCCGACGAGCAGCGCCAGCATGAGCGGGACGATGGCGTCCGCCAAGACGAGCTTCCCGCCGTCGGCGTCGCGCGGCGGGCGACATGCGGTCGCGAGCACGAGCGCGATCGGACACTCCAAGATCGAATCGAAGAGCGCTGGTGCCACGAGCGCGGCAAAGAGACCTCCGAGCGCGCCGCCGATCGAAAGCCAAAGATAAAATTCGGTGAGGTGCGTCGCGCTCGGACGATCCGCGGCGAGCCTTCCGTGACACACGAGCGCGGTGAGAAAAAAAGCGACCATGTGGAACGCCGTTACCGCGACGAGCGGCGAGTTCGCATGCAGCGCGATGACGCCCATGCACAACGTCACGGCCGCGGGCGTCACGAGCGACGCGACTTGCAGCGAGATGACCGGCTTTCGCGCGAAGACGACGACGAACGTGAGCAAATAGAGGAGAAGAGGAAGCACCCAAAAGAGCGGCAACGCCGCCACGTCTTGCGTGACGTACGCCGTGACGCCGAGCAGATAGGCCGACGGCACGAACGCGAGCAGCGTCCAGAATCCGCGCCGCTTCCACGTGACGATCTCGGCGGGAGCGTCCTCGTGTGGAGTCTCGTCCGGCAGGACCCGGCGTGAGGCGAGCCCGCCGCATCCCGCGAAGACGAGGACGAGCGCAAAGAATCCCCACTGCCATGCGCCCGTCTGCGCCGCGAGCCCGAGGTGCGGCTCGATGGCGATCGGATACGCGGCGAGCGCGAGCACGCTTCCCAAATTACTTGCAATATACAAGTAATACGGATCGTTCTCTCTCGCGCTCTTCGAAAACCAGTGCTGGAGGATCGGCGCGCTCGAGGACAAAACGAAGAACGGCACGCCGACCGTCTTCATCAGCAAGAGGAGCACGTGAGGCGCCGGGTTCGCGCCGGTCGGCCACGACGCGGCGGCGTCCTTCGCGATCGTGATCGGCAGAAAAAAGATCGTGAAGAACAAAAGCGCGAGATGCAGGCCGATCTGCACGCGCGGCGTGAGGTAGCGGATCGACGCGTGCGCGTAGACGTAGCCCGCGAGCAAAAGCGCCTGGAAAAACAGCATCGCCGTGATCCACACGGCGATGGCTCCGCCGACGAGCGGCGTGAGCATCTTGCCGACGAGCGGTTCGACCGAGAAGAGGAGCGCCGCGCTCAAGAACAGCGCGAGCGCGAACCAGCGCGTCATGGACGCGCCGAGCCTATCGTCACCCGCCTACGGGTTTCAACCGCGTCACCTGGATGGAGCGCGCCGCTCCGATTTGCTCGAGCAAGCGGGAGAGCGCTTTCGTGTCGCCGACCTCCGGAAGCCGCGCGTACGCGTTGTCCCAGAGCTCGAGCATGATGTGCTCGTCGTCGAGCACCATGCGGTGAATCTGCGCCCAATTCCATTTTTTGATCCGTGGAAATCCGAGCGTGAGGAGATAGCGCGCCTCGATCCCTTCGCGCTTCACGACGACGCCGCGCATGTGGGCGCGAATCACGGTGCCGATCGCGCTCGCCACCAAAATGAGCGAGAGCGCAGCGGCGCTGATCAACCGGCTGCGGGCATTGGAGGGCGAACTCGCCCGCTCTATCCAGACGATCGAGG
>JAICXU010000517.1 GCA_025934595.1 Polyangiaceae bacterium
AAGCCGACGATGCGCTTCGCGAATTTCGGGGCCAGCGCGCTCGCTCCGAGGCCGCCGTTCGAAAGCCCCGCGAGCAGGATGCGATCGAAGCCGCGCGCTTCGAGCTTCTTCAGCATGTCGTCGACGATGGCGGGACCGTCGCCGCGCCACCAATCGCCCCAGAGCCTCGTCGACGGACAGAACGTGGTCGCGTTCGCGATCTTCGACGCGCGTGCCACGGCCCAACACTGCAACGTGAAGTTGCCGCCGTAGCCATGGAGAAAGAGAACGGCGTCATGCGTCTGCGGAGAAGGCGAGACGATCTCGATGACGTCGTAACCGCTCTTCGTTTGGAGGCCGAGGCTCGTGCGCAGGATCGGCGATGGGTAAGGACCTTCGCCCGCGTCCATTTTCGCGAACGAATCGCGCAGCGTGGGCACGAGATTCCGCGTGTCATTTGCCGGTAAAATCCCCGCTAAAATCACGGCGCGGGCCGAGGTCGTCGCGACGTCGGATTCGGGCAACAGCCGATCGAGGAGCGGCGTGTCGTCGTCCCCTCGCGACATCGAGATCGACGCGCTATGGCCGGCGGTTGCGATTCGAATTCCGCACGCCACGATCAGGATCGCGAGACCGATGCGCGTCATGCCGCGTAAATCGTGCACGCGCGAAGGCGCCGTCATCATGCCGCCGATCGTGATGACCGTTCCGACGACGTAGATGAAGCCGATCGTCGAGACCGGCGTCGTCACCGACAAGATCGAGAGCGGAAATGCGACGAGCGCGATCAAGATGCCGAGAGCACGGGCCAGGCGTCGCACGCGAGCATGCTAACGAATTTTTCGCGCGTCGCTCGCGTGGAGCGGGACAGCCCTCGGAGTGTCCGGGACACCTGCCGATCGCGCGCGGAGGCTATTTTTCCCCGTATTCGGATGGCACGGTCCGCGCACCTACGCGGTCGCCATGCGCTTCTGCGTCGCTTTCGGATGTCTCCTTCTCTCGTTCGTGACTGCGTTCGCGGCCTGCGGGCCCGATCGCGAAGTCACTTCTTTCGGGCATGCGACTGCGGATGCCGCGGCCGATGTCCACGCCGGTCTCCACGCCGACACCGTCACGCTCGCTCCAGGCGTCGACGACGGCGATCGAGATCCGTCCGTGCTCTTTCTCGACGGAGCGGGCAAATCGTGCAGCGGTGTTCTCGTCGCTGGCGACGCCGTGCTCACGTCATCGGCGTGCGTCGGCGTGGACGCGAACGCGATCGAAGTTCGAGAAACGGCCGATGGTGCACCGACGGCGCGAGGCGCGCGCGTGATCGAATCGCAAGTGATCCCCACCGTCGGAGCATCGTTCGCGGTCGTTTTGCTGGATCGTCCGGTCGTCGCGTCGCTGCCGACCTGGGTGCGATCGTCGCCGCCCATCGCCGGTGAGCACGTCCGTACCGCCTCGTTCGAAAATGCCGGAAATTCGGCTCGAAAAACGCTTCGCGACCACCTCGAGATCGCGTCCGCGCGTCTCGACGATTTCGTGGTCAGCGAGAACCCATGTTCCAAAAGGGAAGGTGCGCCTGCGTTCGACGAAAACACGGAGGAGCTCGTGGGAATGGTGCTCATGAGCGCGCCGTGTGGCGATCCTTACGTCGGCACCGCCTACGCGCGCGTGCTCCCCATGCGTGATTTTTTGGAGGACGCGCTCGACGCATCGGCGGACCCCGACGGCGGGCCGAGCGATGCGGGCAAACGTCAACACGGCAGCAAGGGAAAAACCGTCACCGATCTCCGTGACGCATGTGAGGCCGGCGTCGACTGCGCGGCTGGAGTTTGCATCGATCAAAAGGGAGCCTCCACGTGCTCGCGCGAATGCGGATCGGGCGACCGATGCCCGACGACCTTTCATTGTCAGCGCGCGGTCACGAACGGTGACGGCGGCGTCATGGTGTGCGCCGATCCGTGATGGCCTCGTTGACCGCCGGGCGGGAGAGGAGTTAGGTCCATCGTGTGCGATTCCAGCTCTCGGAGCAGCATCAGATTTTGCAAAAGGCAGTGCGTGATTTTGCCCGCGCCGAGGTAGCTCCGCACGCTCGCAAGTGGGACGAAGAAGAACGATTTCCCCGGGAAATCGTGCCGAAATTAGCGGCGCTCGGTCTTCTCGGCATCCGCATTCCCGAGGAGTACGGCGGCGCCGGAATGGACACGACGAGCTACGCGATCTGCATCGAGGAGATCGCGAAGGTCGACGGCTCGCTCGCTCTCACCGTCGCTTCCCACAATGGCCTCGGCACCGGCCACATCCTGGCGTTCGGATCCGACGCGCAGAAGAAAAAGTATTTGCCGAAGGCCACGACGGGAGAATGGCTCGCGGCGTGGGCGCTCACGGAGCCCGGCAGCGGCAGCGACTCGGCGGGTCTCACGACCACGGCGAAAAAGGATGGCGCCGGCTGGGTGTTGAACGGCACGAAGATGTTCATCACGCAGGGCAGCGTGGGCGGATTTTGCGTCGTGCTCGCGCGCACCAATCCGAGCGCCGCCAAGCAAAAGGGAATCACCGCGTTCGTCGTCGAGCACGGAACTCCTGGTTTTTCCGCGTCGAAACATCTCGAGAAGCTCGGGTGCCGCTCGAGCGACACCGTCGAGCTCACGTTCGACAACGTGAAGATCTCCGACGAGCAGCGCATCGGCGAAATCGATCACGGCTTCACCGACACGATGCGCATCTTGGATCGGGGTCGCATTTCGATCGCGGCGATGGCGCTCGGGCTCGGGCGCGGCGCGCTCGACATGGCGGTCGCGTATTCGAAAGATCGGAAGCAGTTCAATCGCCCCATCGCCGACTATCAAGCCGTGCAGTGGATGCTCGCGGACATGAAAGCCGAGCTCGACGCGGCGGCCCTCCTCACGTACCGCGCGGCGGCGCTCGCCGACAAAAACCTGCCGTTTGCGCGCGAAGCCTCGATGGCCAAGCTTTTTGCGAGCGAAGCGGCGAGCCGCGCGTGCAACAAATCCCTGCAAATCCACGGCGGATATGGCTACACGCGCGAATTCCCGGTGGAGCGGCATCTGCGCGACGCAAAAATCTGCGAAATCGGCGAGGGCACGAGCGAGGTGCAGCGCATGGTGATCGCGAAGCATTTGCTGCGAGGGTAGAGGCGAAGTCGGGGCCGAGGTCTCGGTCGCGGGAAACTCGACCCGCCGCCCGCTGCTCGCTTAGACTCCTACCTGCGCATCCGTGCACCTTCTTTCGAAAAAAAGAGAGCGAAATCGATAGCCTGATTGTTGACAGGGCTGCCTCCCATTCCATACCGTGGCCTTTGCAGGTGGGAAGAAGTGGCAAGGAGTGCCATTTCAGGATCGCCTGACTGAGGACGCTCCTGGTCATGTTCCGCGGTCGATACGAGCACACGATCGACGCGAAGGGACGAACGAGCCTTCCTGCTCGTTATCGCGATGCGCTCGCCGCTCTCGGTGAAAGGCGCGTGATCCTCACGAGCGCGCTCGACCCTTGTCTCGTCGCGTACGCGATGCCGGAATGGAACGCGTTCGAAGAGCGCGTCGCGAAGCTGCCGCAGTTCGATCGCGCCGTGCAGAAGCTGAAACGAATTTATTTGTCGGGCGCGGTCGAATGCGACGTCGACGACTCGGGTCGTCTCTTGATCCCGCCGACGCTTCGCGAGCACGCGGGCCTCACGAAGGAATGCATGTGGGCCGGCAGCGGAAAGTACGCGGAGCTTTGGGACAAGCTCGCGTGGAAGACGCAGTTCGACACGAACGACGATGAACGACGCGCGATCAGCGCACGGCTCGCGGAGCTCGGGCTATGACG
>JAICXU010000653.1 GCA_025934595.1 Polyangiaceae bacterium
GCATCGTCACCGTACCCGCCGCGTCGCTTCGCACGCATCGCGAGGAGATCGACGGACAGCTCGACGCGATCGTCCTCCGCGCGCTCGCGATCGATCGCGACGCGCGATTTGCATCCGCCACCGACATGATCGCAGCGCTCACGAATTATTTGTCGGGATCGGCAGCCACGATCGCATCGCTGCCACCCGTCGGCGTTTCGCAATCGTCGACGGGGCGCAAGGACAAAAGCCCATCGAAAGCAAAATGGGTCGCATTGGGAATTGGAGCGGCAGCTCTCGCGTTCGTGGCGATCGCAGCGAAGCCAAGCCCGAGGCCGGCACCACCCTCCATCTCACCGTCGACCGGGGCAACGACCGCAACTTCGACCTCGCCTTCGACCTCGCCGTCGACCTCGACTTCGACCTCGCCGTCGACCTCGACTTCGACCTCGACTTCGACTTCGACCTCGCCTCCGACTTCGACTCCGCCTCCAAAATCCCATGCGCCGCCGACTTCCAAACCCTCCTGCGCCGCGGGCGAGCAACTGTCTCTCGGTCATTGCTGCCGCGTCGGCCTCGTTTGGCAGACCGATCGCTGCGATCGTCCGCTCGCGACCGCCGCGCCGTTTTGAGCGTGGTATGTCTCGGAGGACGTGAAGGCGCGCGCACGAATCGCCCTGTTTTCAGCCCTATTGTGGGCTGGGACGGCGCACGCCGACGACGCGATCGAATCCGCGCGCGCGCACTTCTCGCAAGGCGTCGCCGAATTCGAAAAAGGCGATTACGAAGCCGCGTGTGCGCTTTTTCGGCGCGCTGACGGCGAGCATCACGCGCCGGTCATCGTCTACAACATCGCGCGATCCGAAGAGAGGCTCGATCACCCGCAAGCGGCCGTCGATTCGTACGACGCGTATCTGCGCGAAGCCGGCGAGTCGGGCGAGTTCGCGGCGGCGGCCGCGCTCGCGATGGCGCAGATTCGTGCGCGGTCGCCTCGTTTGAAGATCGAGACGAATCCGCCGGGCGCGCGCGTGTTCGTCGATTCGGTCGAGGCCTCGGAAAAATCGCCGACATCGGTGCTCGTCACGGTCGGCCATCATCGGGTGTCCGCGGAGGGCGACGGCTGGCGAGGGGCGTCGGAGATCGACGCGATCGATCCGACCAAGGGCGCGACGGTCACGCTCGCGGCTTCGGGCGACGCGCAAGCGCTGCTCCTCGTTTCGCATCCACAAAATGAAAACGCAAAGCCGATCGACGCTCCCACGCATCTCGCGCCTTCACCGGAGAGCGTGCCGATTCCCGAGCCACGCGGGCTCGTGTTCGGTGTGAGCTTCGACATCGTCGGGTACTATCTCGGACCCGCGCGCGGCCGCCCCGATCACACCGAGGGCGTCGCACCTGCGCTCATGGGCGACATCGGTTATGCGCTGACGCCTCGCGCGGAAATCATGTTGCGTGTGCTCGGGGGCATCGGCAGCGAAGGAACGCCGATGACGCTCGTCGAAGGCATCGGTCCCGCATTTTCTCTGCGTGTATTTCCACCGCTCTGGATCGGCGCCGCGTGTCTCGGCGGTCGCATCGAATCGAGCAACACGCCGAGCGATGGGGTTCGCCGCTATTACGAAACGGGCTGGATATTCGCGCCGCAAGTCGAGGTGAGCTACGCGCTCCTTCAGACGAGCTACGGCCAATGGATGCTGAATGCATCGCCGGGTTACTACTTCGCGTCACCGGAAGACAACGGCGCGTTCTTCATTCCGCTGGGCTTCGGCTTGCGCGCGTTTTGATCTCGGCAAAGCGTTCTGACACTCAAGCGTAGCGCACGTAACGCGGCGGCTCGAGCAGCGTCCATGCCGCAAGCACGAGGAACGGGCCCATCACGACGAGGAATGGAAGAAGGAGCAAATCGAGGACCGCGATCATCGCCGAAACGCCGAGCGCAGCGAGCGCTTCGAGCACGTTTCGCGCCGTGTGATCCAGGAGCGGCGGCGACTTTTCGTCACGCGCCCACGCCGCGCCGAGGAGGAGCGCGATCGCGATCGCGCCGAAGGCCATCGTGCCGACGGCGAACAGATCCAAAAGAACGGACGGAGCGAACATGGCAGAACCTCCACGGAAACGCGTCGCGTCGTGGCGGGCGTGGCGCTGTCGTTTGCAAGCTGCGCATCCTTTTCGCGTCATGCAAGCACGCGCTGCGCCGCGACTCTGCCGTGATCACTTCGCTCCGCGGATGTGCTCCCAGGCGACCTCGAAATCTTTCGGCGCCGGCTCGTTCCATCGCATCTCGCGATTCGTTGCAGGATGCACGATTCCGAGCTCCGCGGCGTGGAGCATCACGCGCGGCGCCGGGAGGATGTCGCCCTCGAATCTGCGAATGTAGACGCGCTCGCCGACGACCGGATTTCCCGCTTCCGAGAGATGCACGCGAATTTGATGCGTGCGCCCCGTCTCGAGCTTGCAGCCGACGAGCGTCGCCGAGGCGCAGCGATCGACGATCTCGACGTGCGTGACCGCGAGCTGCCCCTGCGATTTCGGAATGGGCCTTTTTTGTCGCTCGATCGAGCCCCGTAATCCGTCGCCGCGATCTTGCACGAGATGCGAGCGGATCGTCTGCGCGTTCGCTTGCCCGTGCACGATCGCGAGATAGCGACGATGCACCGTGTGCGCGCGAAACTGCTGGGTGAGTGATTGCTTCGCGAGCCACGTGCGCGTGAAGACCAAAAGCCCGCTCGTCTCCTTGTCGAGACGGTGCACGACGCCGAGCGGCGCACGCCCTTTGCGCGAGCCCTTCTCTTTCGCTTCGATCATGCGGCGCACGCGATCGTCGAGCGTGTCGGTCTCCGATTCGTCGTAGGCGACCGTGCTCACGCCGGGAGGTTTGCTCACGACGACGATGTGCGGATCGATGTAGACGATGCGATCGCGCTCGAGCTTCGACCGATTCGGGCGCGGCGCCGCCATGTCCAGATCGATTTCGGCGCCCTCTCGCACGTTGCGCGTCCCGTCGGTGACGACGGCCCCGTTCACGCGAATCTTTCCGCTCGCGACGAGATCGCGGGCCTTGCTCCA
>JAICXU010000939.1 GCA_025934595.1 Polyangiaceae bacterium
CGAACGAGAACACCGCGCGCGGCGTGCCTCCCGGCGCCCACGTGATGCCGAGCGCGCCGTCGACGAGCGCCACTTGCGCAGCACGCGCGCGACCGACGAACGCATCGGCGACGGCCTGACGTCCGCGGAGCTCCGGAGCGAGCTTCGGCGCGCCTTGCGCTTGCGGAGCCTTGCTCGCCGCCACCGCGATCGCGTCGGCGTGCATGACCACGTTCGGATCCAAAATCGCGAGGAGCGCGCTCATGTCACCGCTGCGCGACGCCGCCAAGAACGCGTCGACGACCTCACGATTGCGAGGATGCGCGGCGGCGACGTCGGGATCTGCGCCTTGCACGCGACGGCGCGCGCGGCTCGCGAGCTGGCGTGCGGCAGCGGGGGTCGTGCCTTCGATCTTCGCGATCTCTTCGAACGGTAAATCGAACATGTCATGGAGCACGAACGCGAGCCGTTCGGCGGGAGACAACGTTTCGAGGACGACGAGAAGCGCGACGCTCAGCGAGTCGGCGAGAAGCGCATTGCGATCGGGGCTTGCCGATTCGTCGGCAGCGGGGACATGCGCGCCCGTTCGCGGGCCACCGGATTCTTCGCCTCGCGCTTTTTTCGCACGCAGCATGTCGAGGCAAACGCGCGCGACGACGGTCGTGAGCCAGCCGCCGAGATTGTCGATGCCTTCCGCGCCCGCGCGGCTCGCTTTGAGCCACGCCTCTTGTACGGCGTCGTCGGCTTCGCTCGCCGACCCCAGCATGCGAAATGCGACGGCGCGAAGGCGCGGCCGGCTCGCTTCGAACGTCTCCAGGACGTTTTTTTCGGTCATCGGTCACATCCCTCGTTTTCGATTCGTCATGACCTTGACGTTCGACAGAAGGCGAATGTGACAAGGAGATATCCCATGCAATCGCGAATGAAAAATCCGGCCTTCGTGCTGGAAGAGACCATGCCCATTCTGCAAAGCCTTGCCGCGGTCATCCAAAAGAGTGGCGTGCCGGAGACGACGCTCGAGCTCGTGGCGCTCCGCGCGAGCCAAATCAATGGGTGCAGCGTCTGCGTGGACGGCCACCCGCGCATCTTGAAGAAGAAAGGCGTGAGCGACGAACGCATCCACGCCGTCGCGGCGTGGAGAGACATGCCGTACTTCGACGAGGCGGAGCGCGCAGCATTGGCGCTCACCGAATCGGTCACGCGGCTCGCCGATCGCGAAGATCCCGTTCCCGATTCGGTGTGGAACGCGGCGAAGAAACATTACGACGAACGGCAGCTCGCAGCGCTCGTCTTCGCGATCGCGAACATCAACGTGTGGAATCGATTGAACGTAGCGACACGTCAAGTCGCGGGAGTTTGGAAGCCGTAGCCGGTCCCGATGTGCGCGAAGACGATCGCCCCGCTGTGGCGATCGTGCGCTTCACGTGGAATCACGAAATGCCTATTTTTCCCGCATGAAATGAAACGGCTCCCCGTTTGCACAAGCCCATGGTGAACCCATTCCACAGGGAGAAGACATCATGCTGCTCTTTCTACTGATTATCGTTTTGGCGCTCGCCCTCGGCGGTGGTGGGTGGGGCTATCCGCGTTACGGCTATGCAAGCTGGTCACCCGCCGGCCTCGTCGTTCTCGTGCTCGTCGTCCTGCTCTTCACCGGCCGTCTCTATTGATCGCATCTCGGTCGGGCGGCGAGCGAACGAGCGAGCGGTCGTCAACGTTTGACGAGCTTGCTCGCCACGAAACAAAAGAGGCCGAGCACGAGACCCGAGACCAGTCCGACGACCGGGCCCGTCGCGAGCATCATCAGCCGCGGTGAGCTCATGGTCGCGGACATCTCGGCTTCTTGCGGATGATTGGCCATGTACGTCGTGAAGAACGCGATGTGCGCTGCCGTCACCCAAATGCTGTTCACGAGGCTCGTGAAAAGGCCGTGCAAAAAAAATCGACTCGGCGGATTGCCCTCCCAAGGCACGCCGCCGCGCGCGACTGAATCAGGTCTTCTTCGCGCGGACGAGCGCTTTTTCTTCGAGAAGGGCGGTGTACTTTCCCCACTCTTCTTTTTCCTCGTCGC
>JAICXU010000899.1 GCA_025934595.1 Polyangiaceae bacterium
GGAGGCGCGCCTCGATCTCGCGGAGCACGCGCTCGCGGTCGAAGGGGCGCGCCACGCGCTCGCGACGAGCCGCCTCGCGAGGCCGGCGGCGGTGGGCGTGTATTCGGCAGGGAGCCGCATGGCGCTGGAAGCCCTGGAAAATAAGGCGATCGCGAATGCGCCGCTCGTCGTGAACGCTCCGCTCGGAGTGAACGCGATTCCGCTGCTCGCGCGTGCCCACCTGTCGGGCCCGCGAGCGAACGCGCCGTTCGTCGTCGTCGATGGCACGTCGAGCCGCGAGCATGACGTCGGCCGCTGGCGCGATCCCGACGGCTCGCCGCTCGTCCTCGCGCACAAAGGCTTGCTCGTCCTGTGCGATGGCGCGGCGCTCCCGCGCGACGTGCAGCAAGCGATCGGCGAGGCGCTCGCGGAAAGGCGATCGCCGGCGTCGACGTCGGAGCCGCTCGACGTGCAGCTCGCGATCACGTCGGTGCGGCCCTTCGCCGATCTCGTGGAGCGCGCCGAGATCGATCCGCTCCTCGCGTCACGCTTCGGTGCGGAGCTCGGCGCGGCGGTGGCCTTGCCGACGTTGCGGGAGCGCGCGGAAGATCTACGCGCGCTCGTGACGGATCTCCTGGCGCGCGAAGGCGTGCGTGCGCGCGGTGACGCGGTCGGCATCGAAGATCGCGCGTTCGCGGAGCTCGTCGACTATCCATTTCCGGGCGGCGACGCAGAGCTCGCGGCGATGGTGCGGAGGCTAGTCGCCATGGGTCCCCGCGGCGGCGTCGTGCGTGCCGAGGACGTGGCGCGGCTGAAGCTCGATTTCGCGGCCGGCGAGCCGGAAGAAAACGTCAAGGCGCGAAAAATTCGGGCTCTTTGAGCGTTTCGCTTGTCGCGCTTGTAACCGCTCGCGCGCCCGTGATACTCGTTTTTCCCCATGAATTGCCGCGCCATCGCACTCGCTTCGGTAAGGGCTGCCTCGGTAAAAGCCGCCGCCGTGCTCACGGTTTCTGCGCTCGCACTCGCGTGTGGAAACACCGACGAGCCGTACAAGCCGGTTCCGGCGTTTTCGGGCTCGAAGCCGAACATGCCGGCGATCCCGACCTTGCCGACGACGCCCATCAAGGGCTCGGGTGATTCGTACACGGTGTACGGCGCCGGGCATCAGCTCCGAAGCCGCATCCACTTCGCGGACGTGACGTCGAAAGAGATCACGATCGAGGGCTACATCATCGACTCGAACATCGAGCGCGCGCCGAAATGCGCCGTGCACAAGACGGGCAAGAAGGATCCGGACGATTGCGTCACCGAGATCCCGACGTTCGTCATTGCGGACGACAAGAATGCGGCGCCGGACGCGAAGGTACCGAAGATCAAGGTCATGGGATGGGCGTCGAACTTCGCGAACGTGTTCGATGCGATGCAGAAATACAAAAATCTCAAAGCCCCGCCGACCGACAAACAAGTCGTGCAAGACGAGACGTGGGGCCTGCCGATTCCGTATCCGCTCCCGGCCAAAGGCGCAAAAGTGAAGGTCACCGGAAAGTACGGCGTCAACTTCGCGCGCGCGTCGACGGGCCTCGCCGCCGATCCGATCAACGGCGTGATGACGTACTCGAAGGTCGAGTACGAGGAGCCGGCGCCGGAGCCGGCCGCATTCGCCACGGCAGACACCACCGCTCCGAAGAAGTAGCGGCTTCAGTCCGTTTCCGCGCGCGCGTCATCTTCGCGGGCAAAAAATTTCACCTCGTCGACCAGCGCCTGCGCGATCTCGCTCGCACCCGCGTTTACCTTCGCTAGCGCCGTCGCCCCGCGTTCGAGGGCGGGCAGCGCTCCGCGTGAAGCGGTGAATCGCAGGGCGCGCGCCGCGAGCGTCCGTCCGACGGGATTCGCCACCAACGCGAGCGTGGGATGACTCCATGCGAACGCGCCGAGCGCGCGATCAGCATGCACCAAATCGGTGAGGGGCGATTTCGCGAGCCAGCGCACGAGCAGCTCTTGATAGCGTTGCAGTGATTCGACGCGCGCGAGCTCCATCACGTTCTGCGCCGTTTTTTGGACGTGCACGCGACGAAGCTCGGGCCATGTCAGGAGCCGCGCGGGCGGATCATTTCCGCGAAACGTGCCGGATCCCACCCAGTAGGAAACCTTGGTGTCCGTCCGCGCAATCTCGAGCGCGCGCGAAAAC
>JAICXU010000831.1 GCA_025934595.1 Polyangiaceae bacterium
GCTCCCCGTCGATTCCGGCGGCGACTGATCGCACGTCGCCGCGAAGTTTTTGCAGCGCATAGGCAAATTGTGTGCTTAAAGATCGCCCGTGCGAGCGATCGGCGTCGTCTCGATCTTGGCCGCGGTCGCTGCCGTGGCGTGGGGCTGTGGAAACGCGCCCGGCGATCGCTTCGCGTCGAACGCCGCCGACGCCGGGCCGACGGCCGCTTTTCCGGATGCAGGCTCGTCGCCGATCGGCACGACCTCCGACGCCGGTGACGATTCCGACGCGAGCGCCGACGCGGGCCCCGTTCGATTCGACGAGCCGTCGATCGCATGCGCGGATTCGGTGAGCGATGTCTACGTTCCGCCGAGCTCGCTCCCTGCGATGTCGAACGCAACGCGCGGTGACGTGGTGCGATGCGCGCCGGATTCGACGCTCGCGATGGCGGATGCCCAAGCTGCCGTCGTCGGCGCGGGAGTGACCGGCTTCACCGCGACGAGCGACGTGAACATTTTCCGCGCTGCATTTCGAACCTACCGAGGCAGCGGCGCCGAGGGCATGAGCTCCGCGCGCGTGTACCTGCCGACGACGCCGCACGAGTCTCCGCTGCCGGTGATCGTGATCGGACATGGGACGACGGGCATGGGCGCGAGCTCGGCGCCGTCGAAAGATCCTTCATCTCTAAAGGATCTCGCGCTGCCCTGGGCCGCGCTCGGCTACGCGGTGATCGCGCCGGATTACGCGGGGCTCGGCACGCCGGGCGTGCAGGGTTACGTCGACAATCACGACACCGCGTACTCGCTGCTCGACGGCGCGCGCGCGCTTCGAAAAATGCTTCCGGCGCGCGCGTTCACGTCGAAGGTCGTGATGGCGGGGCACAGCCAAGGCGGCGGCGGGATTCTCTCCGCGCAGGCGCTCGCGAAAACCTACGGCCTCGACGGCGAGCTCGTCGCGGTGGCGGTGTTCGCGCCGGAGTGGCCGTCGCGTTTGAACTCGTTCGGTTACGTGAAGATGCTTCAGAGCCCGAACGATCTCACGATCTCGACCGGCATCTCGAACAACGTCGTGGCGGCTTACCGCGAATATGCTTATTTCTCGAACTACGTGGCTTCCTCGAACGGCACCGACGCGTTCCCGAGCGGCCAAGCCGCCGCCGAAGTGTCGACGATGAACGCGCTCGACGAGGTCGGATTCGGCGGTTATTTGCAGGGCACCGACCCGCTCATCGGCGAAATGTTCGATCCTGGATTTCGCACGTCGCTCGTGAGCTGCCTTACTGGATCAGGAGCCGGCACGAGCGGCTGCAACGCGCGCGAGGCCGCATATCTGTCGTTTTTGCAGCAAAATATTCTCACTGCCGACGCGACCGGTGCGAAAGTGCTCTACGTGCAAGGACTCGCTGACATCGTGATGACGCCCGCCGAAGAAGGCGCGTGCAACGTGCAGAAGCTGCAGAACGACGGCGTCGCGCCGACCGTTTGCGTCGACGCCGCTGGCCAACACACCGACGTCACGGCGCGAAACATCGGGTACGGAATTTCCTGGGCCCAAGCCGTGCTCGCCGGAGCAACGCCGCCCTCTTGCAGCTCCACGAGCGCTCTGCCGGCATGCAACCCGTGAGCGCCGGAGCCGCGCAGAAGAAGGAGCAAAAGATCGACGGGCGTCACGCGCGCGCCGCGCGAACGCATCATGCGATCGTGAGCGCCCTTCTCGATCTCGCCGACGAAGGCGAGCTCGCGCCCACAGCGCAAGCCGTCGCCACGCGCGCGAAGGTCGCGCTGCGATCGATTCGCCAACATTTTCCGACGCGCGAGGAGCTGTTCGTCGCCGCGGCGGAAGAGCACGCGCGTCGGGTCGCGCAGACCAAGCCCGTCGAGATTCCCGCGGCGACGTCTCGCGCCGATCGCATCCAACGATTCTTGACCTCACGCGTGCGTCAGCTCGAAGCGAGCTCGGCGCTTCGTCGCGCAGCGGCGCTCGTCGAGCCGAAATCGCCGACGGTGCGGCAAGCCATGCGATCGCTCGGAAAATCCAGGCGTCGCGAGGTCGAAATCGTGTTCCAGCCCGAAATCGCGGCGCTCGAGCGCGCGGAGCGTGAGGCGCTCGTCGATGCGCTCGACATCGCGACGACGGGAAAAACGTGGGATGCGCTTCGCCACGACATGGCTCTGTCGCAAAGCGCGGCCGCGAACGTGCTTCGCGTGATGGTGACATCGCTGCTCGGGTAGCGAGCGTTTCGCGCACGGCGCTCGGGACGCGCGGCAGGGTTGCGCGCTACTCTCTGCGGCATGCCTGCGACGTTGCTCGATGGAAAAAAGCTCGCTGAAACGGTGCGTGCAGAGGCGCGCGCGGAAGTAGAGACCTTCGTTCGCGA
>JAICXU010000731.1 GCA_025934595.1 Polyangiaceae bacterium
CCGGCGGTTTGCTGACGACGATGACGTGTGGATCGACGTAGACGACGCGATCTTTTTCGATCTTCGATCGATTCGGGCGCGGCGCTGCCATGTCGAGGTCGATCTCCGCGCCTTCACGCACGTTGCGCGTGCCGTCGGTGACGACGGCGCCGTTCACGCGAATTTTTCCGCTCGTCACGAGCTCACGTGCGCGGCTCCACGGCAAATCGAATGCGGCGCGCACGGCGGCATCGAGCTTCAGAGGCCCTTTTTGGGCGGCGGATCCAGGCCCGATTACGTGTTTTTTCGTATTTCCTCGGTGAGGGCCGCTCATCGGATCGCTAGGGTTCGCCGGGGCGTGCAAGGTTTTGCGATTGAAGCGAGAAATTCGAGTATCTTGGCGTTCGACGTATCTAGCATCTCCGTAGTTGCGAATAAGGACCAACGAGGAAACCCGTGACGAAGACTCTGCTTGCCGTCGAAGACAGCGCCACGATGCGAAAAGTGATCGAGATCACCTTCGGTGGTGACGACTACCAGGTGGTCACTGCCGACAGCCGCGACAAAGCGATGGGGCAGCTCGGGAGCAAGCCCGCCGTCGTGCTCATCGACGCCGCGCTCGGATCGGGCGACGAGGGCTATTCGCTCGCGAAAGAAGTGCGTCAAAAGGACGGTAACGCCGTCGTCATTCTGCTCTCGAGCCGCCACAATCCGTACGACGCGGCGAAGGGAAAAGACGCGGGTGCGGACGACTTCATGGACAAGCCGTTCGACACGCAGCAGATCTTGGACAAGGTCAAAAAGGCGGTCGCCGCACGTGCGAGCGGCGCCGGTCCGCAAGCAGCTGCCGGAGCCCCCGCAGCTGCGGCTCCCGCTCCCGCGCCCGTTCATGCTCCTCCCGTCGCTGCCGCCGCTCCGGCCGCAGCCGCGAAGGTGATTCCGGGCGCGCAGCCCGCGGCGGCGCAAAAATCCCGCTCGGCCACGCTCATGTTCGGCGGCGACGTCGGAGTCCCGCCGCCGCGCAATGCGCCGGCCGGATCGCCGGCCGCTGCTTCTCCCAGCCCCGCCGCGCCGGCGGTCGCAGCGCGCTCGATGCAAAAGCCGTCGGCCGAGGTCGTCGCGACGACGCCGAGCGCGACGACGCACGGACACGCGCACGCAGGAGGCTCGGTCGCTTCCTCGGTGAACGGTCACTTGGGCGCGAAGCTCGGCGAGCTCGGGCTCTCGAAGGACCAGGCCGAAGCCGTGATGGCGCTCTCGCGCGACGTCGTCGAACGAGTCGTGTGGGAGGTCGTTCCGCAACTTGCGGAAGTGCTCATCAAAGAAGAGATCGCGCGCCTCACGAAGGAGTAGCGCCCTCGGTCGCGAGCTCGAAGACGAGATACCGAAAGTCGTTGCCCGCCGCGCCGAACGTCGCGCGAAGGATGTAGCGATCGCGAAACGCCTCATTTTTCACGAGCGCGGGATATACGCCATAGAACATGTGCACGCCGCGGAGATCCGACGTCACGCTGTTCACGACGATGAACCGTGGCTTTTGCGCGAGCATCCATGTCGCAAATCGGTCCGGCGAAAATCCGATCGCGTCGCTCGTCATCGCGAGGCAGCTCAGACAATACGCATCGATGAACTCCGCATGCACCACGTACGGCACGAGCCCCGCATCGCCGACGACGATCGCGTCCGCGGGCTTCGCGCGCGCGCCGAGCCAATTCGCGAGCTCCGCCCGCGCCTGCATGCGCTCGCCGTAGTGACGCGCCTCCCATCGCGCGTCCGGCGCGGCGTCCGCGACCTCCACGCATGCAAAGCAAGCGATCGCGAGAGCGAGCGCAGCATCGAGAAAAATCGGGCGGACGCGATCGTCCAAGCGATGCACGAAGCGCGTCACGTTCGCGCAGGCCGCGATCGACAGGAGCGCGAACGCGAGAAGCGCATGGCGGTTGTTCTGACCGACGATGGGATCGGCTCCGTAGAGCAGCACCGCATACGCGACGGGAACGCCGAGGAGCACGAGATCGCGCGCGTCGTATTCGCGTCGCGGCTTCGCGAATCCAAGCACTGCGAGCGGCCACGCGAGCTTCGCGTAATCGCGAAGAAGCGCCCACGGATTCCCCGTGTACGCGCGCTTGCACACGACCGAATGCGGGAGAACCGCGCCGAAATGCACGACCCGCCAAATCTCGTAGATCGCGAGCGGAAGGACGAAGGCCAACGCCACGACCGTCCAAACTTTTCGATCGCCACGCACGCGCGAGAAGAGGGCGAGGCCGGAGAAACATGCGACGACGAGGCCATCGGGCCGCGTCAGACATGCGAGCCACATGAAGATCGAAGCAAGGGCGATCGTCTTCGGGCTCTTCGAATCGAGCGCATCGAAAAGCGCGACGAGGCTCGCGAGGACGAACGCCTGAAACACCGTCGTCTCGAGACCGCTCGCGGCCCAATACGTCTCGCCCGGATACGCGAGGAGCACGAAACCAGGGAAAAATGCGGCGATCCGGCCATCGTACGTGCGCGTGACACGACCCATTCCGGCAAGCGTGGCCGCCAAACCGAGCACACCGCCGATCTTGAGGACGAAAATCGGATCCGCGTGAAGCGCCATCGCCAGAGCGCCGACCACGACGAAGAAAAAGTTGGAATAGCCTTCGACGGGTTGCGCGTCGTGGAGGTTCCACACGACGCCATGCCCTTCGTAGAGATGGCGCGCGTAACGAAGCGTGATGAACGCGTCGTCGGTCGTGAAGCGCCA
>JAICXU010000842.1 GCA_025934595.1 Polyangiaceae bacterium
CGTTCCGACCAGCGGCGCGGTTTCGAGCAACGCCAACGCGTCTCCGAGCTCGTCGCGAAAAAGATCCGGCGCCGCCGGGCGATTCTTTCGCCACCAGGCATCGATCTGTTCGGCCTGGCGCTCCGCTTCTTCGGAGAGCTGGACGGTCAACGCGCGCCGGTCCGCGCGCGAAGCTTCGTCATGAATTCTTGAGCATCTACGACGCGACCCGCTTTCGAATCCTCGATGCCCCGTTCGATCGACGCATGCAGTCGAGCGCGCTCTTCGTCGTCGAGGTAATCACCACCGCGCGCGAGAACCTCATCGAGCGGAACGAGCTCGACGACCTCGCCATCCGGAAGATCTGTCGGCTCGTCCAAGACGAGGCGGCCATTTTTGACGTGCGCTTTGACGGGCTGCATGGCTAAAAAAAGGTTACTTCGGAAAGCAATGCGGAGCCGGCAAAATCGAGGGCTTGCCGCCGCGAATGCCCCGGACTGCCAGTCCTGGATCGAGCCGAAAATCGCGCTGGCGACTCATACCGAGCTTCCATTGCGCGAGCTGAAACGCATGCAAAAATTGGTGGAGGAGCGTCGCGATGAAATCGTCGACAGCTGGAAAGCGCACTTCGAAAGCTAAAGCCGCGGACGTCGAGATCCTCTCGGTCTCGCCGCACGGCATTTGGCTGCATGCGCTCGGAAAAGAGCACTTGCTTCGCTACGACGACCATCCGTGGTTCTTGAACGTTCCCGTCGCGAAGATCTTCAACGTGCAGCTGCTCCACAAGACGCATTTGTGGTGGCCCGACTGCGACGTCGATTTGCACGTCGATTCGCTGAGCGCACCGGAACGATTTCCGCTGATCAGCAAACAGCGCGGAAGGTAGAGCGAATCGCGCTTGAAACTTAACCCGCGCGGCGGTTATGCGGCCCGGTGCTTCTTCTTTTTTGCGGCCGCCAGAGATTCGCCGAGCGCCTCGAGGATTTTGCGAATCGCATCGGGCCCGCCCAGCGTCTTGGCGAGCTTCTTGTCGATGTAGATCGCCTCGTACGAGGCAAGCGCGCGCCGTGCCTTGGCCGCGTACTTTCCACGCTCCGCGTGGGCCCAGTCGTATCGCCTCATGTCTGTCTCAGGTCGCGCCATGTCGATATTTCCTTCGCTGGGTCGGTGAAGCTTTGCGCGCGCTGATGAGCCGGACGCGCTCACCGACTTCGCAGGACACCACAAAGAGTACGCGAAGACTCTCCGACATCCCAATCAGAACGAAACGCGACGGGTCGTCCTTGTCTGCTGCAGTAACGGCATGCTCGTCCGCGAAAGCTGAAAGCGCCTCGCGGAAGGAGATTCCGTGCTTGCGGACATTGGCGAGCTCTTTCGCGACGTCCCACTCGAAGTCACCGGCGATGATCCTGTCATGTCGGAGCGTCATCTCGCGGACATCTTGTCACGCGACATGTCGCGCCTCGGCCTCGATGCGCGCCTTCAGGCGCGGTTTGAGCGCGGCTCGCGTCACGAGGTCGACGCGCACTCCGAGCGTGTCTTCGACAAACAACTTCAGCCCGATGAATGCGTCGAAGGTAGTGGGGCCCGCGAAATCGACGAGCAAGTCGAGATCGCTGTGATCGGTTGCATCGCCTCGCGCGACGGAACCAAAAACGGAAATATCGCGGACCGCGAATCGCTCGCGCATTTCCGGCAAAAGCGCCGAGAGTCGAGAGAGAGCGTCAGCGGCCGTCACGACATTCAAGATAGGATATTTGCGTCTGTCGCGCGACTCGCCGTCAACTGTAAGCGGCGCGATTCAGTTGCGTGGTTTGGATCTTTTTTCGAAAAAAGATCGCTCGAACGCGCCGATGTCGCAACGTGCAGGCATCGCGCACGTTCCACGTCACGACGATCCGCGAGGCCACGCGGAACGCGGCTATCGGCGCGCCGACTTGGCATATCGCTCCGGGTGAGTCGCAAAGTGGCTTCGAAACGCTCGCCCGAGCGCGTCGTTCTCGACGAGCTCACCGTAGATGCGATCCATCTCCACGCTGCTCTCGTCCTCCCACTCCATCTTGAAGGCCGTTTCGATGAGCGCAGCGGCTTGGTCGAGCCCGAAGTAGCGGAAGCCGGCGCACGCCGCGTGCAGCTCCTCGCCGCGCAAAACTTCGAACGCATGAACGACGCCGCCGTTCATCGCCAGGCCATTGAATTGGATGGCCGCGGTCAATGCCGCGTCGCCTTCGCCGGGCGAAGCGCCACCTTTTTGAAGCGCCGCTCGGTTCCAGATGCGCGTCTCGTCGTCGATTTCGCTCGCGATCATGGCGTGGTCATCGGCCTCGCGGCGGCGAAGGAGCTC
>JAICXU010001018.1 GCA_025934595.1 Polyangiaceae bacterium
AGAAGCGCGCTCGCGCCGCGCGCCGAGACGACGAGGCCTTCCACCCGACGATCGAGCGCCGTGGTGATGTCGCGCGCGAGGTCGGATGCGGAGGCTTTCACCTCCGTCCGAAACGATTTCGAAAGCCCCGATTTACATGCATTTTGCACGCATTTCGGCGTGGGATGCACATGGGCGCCGCGTCCGACTGCTTTGCCCTTCGCATCGACCATGATCGTGTTGGAGCCGGGATCGAAAACGAGGCGCACGAGAGCCCTCGGATCGTCTTTCGATCCGCAGCCGACGCACGTGCGTGCGTTGACGTCGCTCTCGTGTTTCTCGTTTTCGCTCATGGCCAGCATCTCTTCCTTCACGCCTCCTGCTGTGCGCTGCGCTCTTTCGCGACACGTTGCGCGGTGTCGCGGCGCGCGGAGTCGATGACCTTCGCTTCGTGCGTGAGGAAGTGCTCGGCGCCTTGCTTGATCGCGCGCGCCTTCTTGATGCCGAGGCCCGTCTTGATCGCGAGCTTGTCTTCGTCTTCGCGGTTCACGTCCTCGACGGTTTTGTAGCCAGCTTCTTCGAGGAGCTGCGCGGTGCGGTCGCCCATGCCGCGGACGAACAGAAGCCGTTCGCGTTCGGTGAGAGCTTCGGTCTTGTTCGAGGCCGCGGAGATGCGCTCTTGGCGGAGGCGCTCCATCGTCGTTTCGGCGCGCTGCTTGATCTTCGCCGCGTCCTCGCCGACTCCCGGGATGGCGGTGAGCTCTTCTTCCGAAGCCTCGGCGACTTCTTCGAGAGCGCGGAATCCGAGGCGATACATGCTGCGCGCGACGGTGTCCGACACGCCGTCGATCTGCTCGAGCGCGGCGATCGCTTCCTCTTCCATCTGTTTGAACTTCGACTCGCTGATGATGTCGAGCTTCCAGCCGGTGAGCTGCGCCGCGAGGCGAACGTTTTGGCCTTTGCGACCGATGGCGAGCGAGAGCTTCTCGTCGGGGACGACGAGCTCCATGCGGCCCTCGGCTTCGTCGACGATGACTTTGTTCACTTCCGCGGGCTGGATGGCCGCGCACACGAAGCGCGCCGGATCGCGATCGTAGGGAACGATGTCGATCTTCTCGCCGCGGAGCTCCTGAACGACGGCCTGCACGCGCGAGCCTTTCATGCCGACGCACGCGCCCACCGGATCGACGTCTGCGTCGCGGCTCGTGACCGCGATCTTCGAGCGCGCGCCGGCTTCCCGTGCGCACGCGACGATCTTCACGATTCCCTCGTAAATTTCCGGGACTTCCGACTCGAACAATTTTTCGACGAGATGCGGATCGCTCCGGCTCAGGATGACTTGCGGGCCGCGCGCTTCGCGATCGATGTCTTTCACGTACGCGACGACGCGATCGCCGGGGCGATAGGTTTCGCGCGGCGTCTGCTCGCGGAAGGGAAGGATGCCTTCGGTCTTGCCGAGGTCGACGATGAGGTTGTTGCCTTTCTCGAAGCGGCGAACGACGCCCTTGAGGAGCTTGCCCTTGTGATCTTTGAACTCGTTGAAGATGAGATCGCGCTCTTCGTCGCGGACGCGCTGAATCAAGACTTGCTTCGCGGTCTGCGCGGCGATGCGACCGAACGCTTGGCGTGCTTGCTTGATGTTCAGGATGTTGCCGAACTCTTTGTCTTGCTCGGCCGCTTTCTTCGCGTCGGTCGGATGCCAGAAGATTTGGAAGCCGAGCTCTTCGCCGAGCTCCGACTGCAGGCCCGCCGCCTGCGCGTCTTCCAGCGCGATTTCCCGCTGATCGTCCGACGGGTCGTCGACGACGGTCATGTAGAGGAAGAGATCGACTTGGCCGTTGTCCTCGTTGAAGCGCG
>JAICXU010000757.1 GCA_025934595.1 Polyangiaceae bacterium
GCTGCGGCGCTCCTTGCCTTCCCTTGCGCGCTCTTCGCGTGTGGGTCGGATGACGAGGTCACCGGCGGTCATTGGAACGGCACCGCGGTCGACGCGAGCTTCGACGGCACGTTCGAATTGGCCGATGCCTATCCCACGACCGATCCCGATCCCGACGGCGGCACGCGCGCCGCGCCGTCGTTCGGCGACGGCGGCACGACCACGACGACGAGCGCGGACTGCACCGGCAAGACGCAAGGCTCGGGCGATCCGTTCATCACGCTCACGAGCGGAAATCTTTTGCGCGACGCGTATCTCCACGTTCCGGCGTCGTACGACAAAACGAAACCGACCGAGCTCGTCGTGAGCTTCCACGGCTTCACGTCGAACGCGCCGGAGCAAATCGTCCTCACGCGCATGAATCGCGCCGCCGATTCGCGAAATGTGATCGTCGCTTATCCCGACGGCGTCGGCGCCAGCTGGAATGCGGGCGATTGCTGCGGCGACTCTTGGACCGACTCCGTCGACGACATCCAATTCACGAAGGACCTGCTCGCCAAGATCGAGAGCGATTACTGCATCGATCCGAAACGCATCTTCGCGACGGGATTTTCGAACGGCGGATTTTTCTCGCACCGCATCGGATGCGAGATGAGCGACGTATTCGGAGCGATCGCGCCCGTCAGCGGCGTCATGGGACAAGACCCGACGACGTGCACGCCGACGCGCGCGATGCCGGTGCTCGATTTCCACGGCACCGGCGATCCGATCGTTCCTTACAACGGCGGCACGCCTGTCATTCCGATCGATCTCGGCAGCGCGTTCATCGACTTCCGATCCGTCGGCGTCACCATCGACGCGTGGCGCAGGATCGACGGCTGCCTGTCGTCCGGCCACGTCATTTATCAAAACGGCGACGCCACCTGCACCGAGTACTCGCAGTGCAGAAACGGGTCGGTGGTCACGCACTGCAAGATCGACGACGGAGGTCACGAGTGGCCCGGCGGAGTCGCGGTGCCATTTCTCGGCAACACGTCGAACGACATCAGCGCGACGGACACGATCCTGAATTTTTTCGACGCGCATCCGCTGCCGTAGCTGCTACCCAGACCTAGACCGCGACCTAGACCGAGGCGTGCCCTAGGTCGAGGTGGAGGTCGAGGTCTGTCTTTCATCTCTCCGTCACGTAGCGCACGCTGAAGAGCAGCGAGCGACCGGGGATCGGATAGTCGTAGCTGTCGCCGATCGGCAGCGTCACGGGTCCGAGCGCACCGTCGTATTGTCCGGTGCGAAGATCGAAGAGATTGTGCACGTCGAGCGCGAGACGCAGCCCGGGCACGCGAGGCACATCGAAGCGCGCGCCTGCCGAGGAGAGGAGGCGCGTCGGCACGGGGATCGATCCTTTCTTGTCGACGAACATTCCGCTCACGACGTCGACGCCGTAACGAAGCGTGAGCGGACCCGCGCGATACGAAACATCGGAGACGAGATCGTGCTCGGGACGTCCGGGAAGAGGAGGTCGCGCGCAACCGTCCGGATCGTTCGAGCATTGGCTTTCGTTCGCGGTATGAAGATATGTGTATGCTGCACGTAATGCGAAATCGCCGAGAAATGCCGCTAAATCAGCCTCGCTGCCGAGCATCTGCGCGCGACCTACGTTCGTGGCTTTGAAGCGCGCGAACGCGCCGACGGGCAGGAACGTGATGAGGTTGTCGGCCCAGGTCGAAAAACCGGTGAGCTCGAAATGGCCGCGAAACGCGCCTCGCTTCCAGGACGTGCGCGCGCCGAGATCGGCGACCCACGCCGTCTCCGTTTCCAACGTCGGGTCGCCGAGGAAGGTGCCGCGGCTGCCGTAGCGCTCGATGAAGCTCGCGGGCCGCGCGAGCGCGCCGCCGTGCGCCGCGAACGTCACCGGTCCCGCCGTGAGCTCGGTTCCGAGATGTCCGGTCGGGTGCCCCTCGGTCCCCGAAGTCGCTGTGGCGAGCGAAGGATCGTCGCTCGCGTCGTGCCAAAAATCGGCGCGGCTGCTCGCGCTCCACGTCCAGCTCGACGTCGCACGCCAATCGAGATCGGCGCCGAAGCCTGCGAGCGTGCGCGTCGCGCCGAGATCTTGCACGCCATTGCCGCCATAGTCCGTGCCCGGCGCGAATCGCTCGGCGCTCGCGTCGACGGCAGTCGCCAGCGTGATCTCGCGCGCGATCTTTCCGCGCCACCCGGTGCGCGCGCCCGCAGCGGTGACCGCGCTCGCGGCATGCGCGGGCGAAAACGCATCGTTCGGCGATCGCGTCACCGATTCTTCGTGACGACCCCACGCGCCGACATGCCATGCGCCGGACGCAGCGGGCCCGGAGAGCTCGATCGCGTGCAGGACGCGCGACGAATCGACCATCGCATTCGGAGTCGGCGCGAAGATCGTTCCGGGCAGATCCTGCCGCCGCGCTTGCGCGAGCGTCGTGAATTGGATGGTGCCGTGCGAGCGCGAAGTCCAGTCGACGGGGAGCGACACGGACACGAGACCATTCACGGCCGCGTGTCCTGCATTTTCGCGTCGCACGTCGGACTTGCCGTTGAAATACGAGAAATCGTCGTCCGCGCGTGATGCGCTGAGCGCGGTCGTCAC
>JAICXU010000402.1 GCA_025934595.1 Polyangiaceae bacterium
TCGAGGTGCGGTCGGGCCAAAAGGAATCGAGCGACACGGTCGTCGTCGCGTGGATCGAAGCGGGCAAAGCCAATCTCGAGTTCGACGGTCGCGAGGCACGTCCGAGCGAAGCGAGCGTCGTCGGGAAAGGTCGCGCGAACGGCGCGTACGCCGCGGTCACGCTGAAAGAGCCGGCGAATTCTTCGGCTCGCGCCTCGCAGCCCGAATCTCGCGAACGCGTCGCTCGAAATCGCGCGCGGCGTGATCGCTCAGCTCTTCGTCGCCAAATCGTGCGCCGAGGTAGACGTTCGTGAGATCGAGCACCTCGCCTGCGAGCGGGTGCCGCTGTTCGACGAGATCGCGCGCGTGACGCAGCGGCGGTAGCCACGCCGGCCGTCCGATTCCCTGCGCCGAGAGCGCGCCGTCGAGCGCGCGGTAGAGCGCGGCGGCCGTCTCGTACCGCTTCTCGAGCTGCGGCGCGGCCTCCGGCAGCTTCTTCTTCCCGTAACGACGGCGACTCCACACCGCGTATCCGGCGATCGCGAATAGAGCCAAAATTCCCGCCAAAACCGGCGCGCGCGTGATCTTTCCGAGCGTGCCCTGCGTGAGGCCCGCCGAACGTCGCGCGTTTTCGTATTTGCGGCTGAACGCTTCGAAGAGCCCGACCTGCGTGTGGAGATCGTAGCGAACGACGTTCCGATCCCAACCCTGCGACATCGCCTCGAGCAGATCGCGAATGTAGACGAGCGCGCCCGTCGTCGGAGCTTGCGGCTCGATGCCCGCGGCCGGCGTCGGATCGAAGGTCTGCCACGCGCCGCCGACATACGCCTCGACCCAAGAATGCGAATCTTGCTCGCGGATGGCGTAATCGTGAGCGAAGCGATTGTAGTTACCGCCCACGAAGCCCACGACGTTCCGCGACGGGATTCCGACCTCGCGCAACATGATGGCCATCGCCGTCGAAAAAAATTCGCAGTGTCCGCGCTTCGACTCGAAGAGAAAATGGTCGAGCGGCTGCTTCGTGCCGCCGGATGGCGCGGTCATGTCGTAATGAAAATCATGGCGTAGATGACTTTCGATCGAACGCGCCTTCGTGACATCGTCGGGTAATCCGTCGGACCACGTATGCGCGAGCATGCCGATGCGCGCGGGCAGGCTCGCCGGCACCGAAAGATAGCGCGCCATGTCGGTATTGGAGAGCGTCTCCGGATAGATCTCGGTGGAGGGTCCTTGGAGCACGTCGTACCGCAGACCGCGCGCGTCGTTGCCGGAGTATCGAAACTCGCCTTCGGGTCCTTTTTGGATCGCGAGCGGCTCGCTCAAGATCGCCTGGCCTTGCGATCGCGCACGGATCGCGACCGTGCGCGCGGGCAGGAAAATCACGGGCGGATCGAGCGGCTCGAGATCGATCGAAATCTTGTCGTCGGTCGGCTTCGGCGATCGATGAATGACGTACGTATCCGGGTAGCTCGTACGGTCCGCGGGGCGGCGATCGTTCTGGGTGCGGATCCACGCGTGCCCGTCGTACGCATCGAACGCGGTGCCGCGCATGCGTAAAAGATATTTTTGCGGCGGCGGGTCAGGAAGGTGGTTCACCTCGAAGCGAAGCGCGATCGAGGAGTTTCCATTTTTCAGCTCGCCCACCTGGCCGAGATCGACGTGATCCGAAAAGCCGACCATGCGATCGGAGCGCGGGCGATTGAGCAAAAGAAGCTGCAGGCCCACGCGCGGAAACAAAACGAAGAGCAGGATCGTGAAGAGAAAGATCGGCACCGACATCAAACAAGTCGCGCCGAGAAATCCCTTTCCGACGACGCGGCGGCTTCGCAAGATGCGCGGAACATCGACCGGCAAGCCGGTGCGATCGCGCGCGCCTTGCCGATAGTTGCCTTCCACCTCGCGTCGCAGATGGCTCAAGACGAGCGCGCCCGGCGCGACGATCATGAAGCCAAAGAAACAGAGCGCATAGCCGAGGCCGCCTCCGAGCACGGTGCCGGTCACGAAATGCAGGAGCGCGAGCACGATGATCTGCTGATCGTGCGCGGCGCCTCGACGCGTCGCGATGCGAATGATCTGCAGAAGCGCGGCGAACTCGATCGCGACGTCGAGTGGTGAACGTCCCGCGACGAGCCGCGCGACTTGCACGACGATGAGCGCCGGATACGCGAGCTGTGCGAACGAGCGCATCGTCGGACGCTGCTGCCACGATTCGGGAATCGCGAGCGCAAGAGCGAGGCCGACGAGTAGCGCTGCGTTGTGCCACGGCGTCATCGTCGCCGTGCTGACGACGGCCAAAATGCCGAGCGTGGCGAGCGCGTCGGTCATGATCCGGTGCACGAGCCCGAAGCGCATTATTCGGCGGCCTCCGGAGCTTCTTTTTCGGTCGGTTTCGTCGCTTCGGGGGCAGGCGCGGACACCACGAGCGCGAGATATCGGAGCAGCGGGTCTGCGCCGACGGTGCGGTCCGCGCGCGTATGTCCTCCCGCGGTCGTGGCGATCGCGACCGTGTCTCCGCGTTTGATGTGGGCGACGGCGCGCGAAGCCACGTCGCGGATTCGTTTCTCGAAAGCGGTGTCCCACGCATCTTTCGCGTCGCGTGGCTTCAGCACGTCGAGCATCAACGAAATCTCGGGCCGGGCCTCACGCGCGCGCTCGCGAAGAACGAGGTGACCGGCGGCCGCGCTTTTTCGCCAGTGGATGTCGCGCGGATCTTCTCCCGTGCGCATTTTTTTGAGGCCGAGGAACTCGTCCCCGTCGCCTCGTCCGAGCGTACCGTCACTGCCGGGGGCACGACCGATGGACACGGGCGGCAAACGAATCGCGTCGACGGCCGGATAAATCACGAGCTCGCCGCTCGACGTGATCTCGCGTGATTTTTCGAACAAGCCGAAAGGAAATCGCGTCGCGATGCGAAATCCGACGTGCACGTCGCGCCCGCGTCTCGGTGGTGTTCTCCGATACGCCGCGACTTGCGCCGACTTCGGCGAAATCTTCAGAAAAAAACAACGCTTGTCGGCGGGTTGTCCGGCGCGCAAGTCCTCGACTTCGATCGCATACGAGGGAACCCGCGACTTGTGATTGAACACCTCGATCTCGACGAGATGCGCGCGCCCGACTTGCGCACGAAGCGGCAAGCGGCGCACGACGGTGAGATCGCGCAGCGAGAGCTCGCTCATCACGCCGCTCACGATGATGAGCGCGAGGAGCATCCCGAGCATCAAATAGAGGAGGTTGTTCGCCGTGTTGATCGCGGCGAAGCCCACGCCCATCGTGATGCCGATGAAAAACTTTCCCTCGCGCGTCGTCTTCAGTCGTCGCGGCGAGCGAAAAAACGAGCGAAACCGCTTCCACGCTCGGGCGAGCTTGGTCGTGGGCGGCGCTTTTTCGAGCGAGATCGCGCCAAGCGGCCGCGTGTCCTGAGTTTGGGCCCGTGTTTCCTTGACGCCTGCCATGGCCGCGTCTCAGAGCGGAACGGGCACGCGCGCCGTGATCTCGCGCACGGTGGTCTCGGCCTCGTCGCGCGTCGGCAAGAAGCCGTCGGTGTGGCTCGACAGACGAACGCGATGGGCGAGCACGGGCACGGCGAGATCATGCACATCGTCTGCGATGCAATAGTGACGGCCGCGAAGGAGCGCGCGGGCGCGTGCGGCGTTCGCGAGCGCGATCGCACCGCGCGGAGACGCACCGAGCGAAAGGCTCGGCGCCGATCGCGTGGCTTGGATGAGCGCCTGCAGATAATTCGCGAGCGCGCCGTCGAGCGTGACGCGATGCACTTCGCGCTGGAGCGCCACGAGCTTCGCGGGCTCGAGCACCACGGGAACGTCTTTCGCCGTGTCCGTTTGCCCGTCGAGGAGGAGCCGTGTTTCGACGCTCGGGGGGGGGTATCCGATGCGAACGCGCACCAAAAACCGATCGAGCTGCGATTCCGGAAGCGGAAAAGTACCCGCGAAATCCTGCGGATTTTGCGTCGCAATGACGAAGAAGGGATCCGGCAACGGAATCGTCTGGCCGTCGAGCGAGACTTGTCCCTCGTTCATGGCTTCGAGGAGCGCCGATTGTGTGCGCGGGCTCGCGCGATTGATCTCGTCGGCAAGGAGCACGTTCGCGAACACGGGTCCATGTCGCAGCACGAACTCGCTCGTGCGTTGGTCGTAGACCGAAACACCGAGAACGTCGCTCGGCAGCAAATCACTTGTAAACTGCACGCGTCTTAAATCGCCGCCGACAGCGCGTGCGAGCGCGCGCGCGAGCGTGGTCTTGCCGACGCCGGGAACGTCTTCGATCAAAAGATGGCCGCGCGCGAGAAGCGCGACGAGAGCGAGCTCGACGGCCTCTTGTTTTCCTTCGAGAGCGCCTTCGACCGCTTCACGCAGCTTTTGCAACGTCGGGAGCTCGTCGGTCATGACCCGAGCCGCAGCGGTCATGGCCATGAGAGTAGCACGTCCAAACGAAAGTTTGCGCCA
>JAICXU010000908.1 GCA_025934595.1 Polyangiaceae bacterium
CGACGGCACGTTCGAATCGGGAACGACCGATCGTCACGTGCCCGTTCCTTGGTTCGTGTCGTCGCGAGGCTATGCGGTGTTCGTGAAGAGCCGCGAGTCGGGCGCATTCGACGTCGCGAAGAGCGACGCCGATGTCGTACGCGCCACGTTCGAAGGCAAGACGATGGATGTCACGATCGTCGTCGACCCCGACCCGGTCACCTGCGTCGCGAAGCTCGCGCAGCTGACGGGCTTGCCGCGCGCGACGCCGAAGACCGTGCTCGGTCCGATGCTGTGGCGTCACGTCGATTCCGAAGCGCAGCTCCTCTCGGACCTCGCGATGATCCGCGCGCTGAAAATTCCGACGAGCACATTTTGGATCGACGACGGATGGCAGACGGGCCTCTCCTCGCTTCACTTCGATCCCACGAAATACCCTGATTTACCCAGTGTTTCACGGGCGGCGACGGCGAAAGGCTTCGCGCTTTGGGGATGGAACGATCCGTATCTCGAACGGCCGGAGAATCCGCCGGCGAACGAGGCGCAAGAGGTTTATGGGGCCGCCGACGCGGCGGGCTACTTCGTGAAGATCGCCGACGGCCAATCGTTCGACGCGCCAGGATCGAATTCGAAAGCCGGCTTCGGCATGATCGATTTCACGAATCCAGCGGCAAAAGCATTTTGGACGTCGCGCGTCAGCGACGCCGTCGCCGCGGGGTTCCACGGGTTCAAGCTCGACTACGGCGAAGATGGCGTGCCCGATCTCCTGAACGGCCGCCTCGGGCTTCGTTACTTCGACGGCACGACCGATCGCACCGCGCGAGAGTATCCGCTCGGCTATCACGGCGCGTATCGCGACGCGCTCGCGAAGACGTCCGACGGCGGCGTGCTCATCGTGCGAGCGTCGACGTACGGAGGCGCGAGCGTCGCCGACGTGATCTGGCCGGGCGATCTCGACAACGGATTCCAACATCGCGGCGATCCCGGGAAGAACGGCGAGCTCGTCGGAGGATTGCCGGCGTCGATCATCGCGGGGCAGACGCTCGCGGCGAGCGGCTTCCCGCTCTACGGCGCCGACGTCGCGGGATATCGCGGTGACATGCCCACGAGCGAATCGCTTCTTCGCTGGGCGGAAGCGAGCGCGCTCAGCATGGTGATGCAGCTCGGGCCCGGCGAGAAGAAATACCCTTGGATTTACGATGCGGCCACAGTTGTAACCTACACGCAATTGGCGGCGCTGCATCAGAAGATCGTTCCGTACCTGGCCACGCTGCTCTCGAACGCACAGCGTGACGGGACGCCTACGATCCGATCGCTGCCGCTCATGTTTCCCACGGACCCGGGCTCGATCACGGCCGCGGACGACGAGTACATGCTCGGGCCTTCGCTGCTCGCGGCGCCCGTCGTCGTCGAAGGCGCCAAAGAGCGACAAGTGCATTTGCCGCCGGGCACGTGGTTCTCGTGGTGGGACGGCACGCGCGTCGAAGGTCCGGTGAACGTGACGTTGCAAGCGCCGCTCGGCCAGCCGCCGCTCTTCGCGCGCGCGGGCGCCGTCATCGCGGAGCTGCCGGACGGCATCGACACTTTGTTCCCCGCGACCGACCCCGCGACCGTGAGCGTCGACGCGCTGGCCGGATTCGCGGAGGGAAGAGCATGGGTGAGCGGCAATGCGAGCGCGACGACATACGATGGCGGACAGATCGTGATCACCGACGATGCGAGCGGCGTCGGCATCTCGTGGACGCCGAAAGGACCGGCGACGACGCTCACGATCACGATCGATCTCGCGTCGCGGACGGGAAAAATCGCGAGGCTCACGAGCGTCACGGGCGCTGGTGCGACGAGCGTGCGCACCGCGTCTTCCGAGCTCGACGTGACGAGCTCGACCGACAGCGCCGCATTTTTGTCGGAAAACATGCTGATTTTGCGCCTCGTCGGAGCTGGCGCCGTCACCGTCCAATAGCGCTAGGATGCTCGGCCGATGCGCCTTCTCGTCGCCGATGCATTTCCCGCGAAGCTCCTCGAAGCCTTCCCGTCTTTCGGTGTCGATGCGCGTTACGAGCCGAAGCTCTCCGCCGACGATTTACCGAACGCGGTCCGCGACGCGCAAATCCTGATCGTGCGAAGCACGAAAGTGACGCGCGCGGCGATCACGGC
>JAICXU010000890.1 GCA_025934595.1 Polyangiaceae bacterium
GCGCGGGCGCGAACGTCGCCCGCGTCACGTCGTTACCCGAGAGAGCGAGCGCAGCGAAGACGGCGGCGGCGAACGCAGGAGCGCCCACGTAGGCAGCGTCGGGGATTTCGTCTTCTTCGCGGAATCCGCGCGGACGAGCGGCGCCGAGACCAGGTTGGCGAACGCGACCGTCGACGGCGAGGAGACCCGCGCCCGCGCCTCCGATCAAAATCTGAAGTGGCCCGAAGAGGACGCTGGCGTCGCGTGCCGCAGCGACGAGCGCACCTGCGACGACGGCTTCGACCGCGCCCGTCGTGAGAAGCGCGCCCGCTTGTTCCGCGATGACCGGATCCGATGCGACGATCGCGGATTTCATTCTTGCTCGTCGTCGCGAACTTTCAGCACGTTCGTGAGCTTCGCCGCTTTGGTTCCGCGCGGCTTGAGGACCATGCCCGTTCGGCCGGTCTTCTTTCCGCGTTGCGCGAGCTTGCGGAGCTCTTTGCATTCCGCGAGCGCGGAAGACGTTTCGATGACGACGTAGGCGTCGCGACGGTCGCCGATGCGATCGACGACACGGGAAAGCGCCGAGGGTCCGAACGAGCGCGTCTCGCCGAGCGATCGAAGACGCGCGTACGCGGTCGGACCGTCGGGCACGTCGTCACGTGCGGCATCGACGCCGAGGACGATGCCCCATTTTTTCGCGGCCGCCGCTGCATCCTCGAGCTCCCAGACTCCGCGCGGCTCCCACACGACGTGGGTGGCGTCCCGCGGCAATCGATCGAGGAGGCGCGCCATGCGATCGCGCGAGAGCGCGCTCGGCGTCACGTCGACGGGCGTTTGCAAGAGGAAACAACGCGCCTGGAGCGCCGCGATCGCACGAACCGCGGCGTCGAGCTCGGCCTCGAGCGCTTCCGACGGCTTCAAGAGCGACAGATGCGCGCCGCCGATCACGGAAAAATCGAAATGCGGCGGCACCGATTTTCGCCAACGGCGAAGCGCCGGGATGGTGGGTGCCTTCGCGTCGGCGCGGACCTCGAGCAGATCGAATCTCTTGGCGTACGCCGTGAGGCTGCCCTTCAGCTCTTTTGCTCCGATGTGAAAACGCGTGGACATGTCGATCGATGCGGCGGGACGCGGAGACAATCATCAAGACGCGCACGCGTCCAGAGGCTCAGGGAATTTTTCCGAAGTGGAACCACTGCGTCGGATTCACGCGCAAAAAAGAGGTCATCGCGTCGGCCACGCCTTGCGCGACGTCATCGATCTCGTCTTCGCTCGCTCGACGCGAGATCGTGAGCGGCCTGTGCGCCTCGATGAGATATTTTTGGTACGCGAGGCGCGCACAAAACACCGGCAAAAGAGGCGCTCCCGTGAGCTGCGCGATGCGAAATGGACCCTCCGGCAGGGCGCCGTCGGTGCCGAGCAGGCGCACCTTTCGATGCCGCATTCCGCTCGGAAGTCGATCGAGCTGCAGCGCGGCGATGCCGCCGCCTCGGAGATGGCGGAGGATCGGCAGGGATGCGAGCGGATCGGTGCCGCCGACGTGCGCGACCTTGAGCCCGAGCCGTTTGCGTGCCTCGTCGTGCAGCGCCTGCGCCTCCGCGTCGCGCTCCGCTTCCATCACGAGCATCATGTCGAGCCCGCGGCGTCGCATGAAAAATTGTCCGGCAATGTCCCAGCCCGCGGAGTGAATCGTGACGACCACGATCCCCTTTCCGATTTCCGCCGCTTCGTGGAGATAGTGCTCCCCGACGCGGATGGCTTCGGGCGGCCGTCCGTTCGACGATCCGGTCGCGAGCGTCTCGGCGAGACACGAGGCGTAGTTCGAAAAAACCTCTGCCGTCTGCCTCACGTTCTCGAGGCGCGAGCCCGGCCCGCGAATGCGTTTCAAATTCTCGAGCACGTTCCGACGCGCGCTCGGGATCGCGAGCGCGGCCGCGTAGCCGAAGAACGGCGGGCTGTAGCGCACCCACCACTCGGGCCCGTGGCGCGCGCCCGCCTGCGCGAGGCGGCGCCAGAAGAGGCCGTCGTGAGCGAGCTTGTGAGGAGACGCCATGAAAGGAGCCTCGCTTCATACATCATCGGAACGGAATCTCGCACGGCGGCGGGCGATGCGCGTACCAGCCTGGGGAAGTCGTCGCCCACATTTCATCCGGTGGATCGTCACTCATTCCCCCTATTGTCCTCGATGATTTCGCGTTGAGC
>JAICXU010000712.1 GCA_025934595.1 Polyangiaceae bacterium
CGGTCGTCGAAGGCGTGGGCGATCACGGGTGCGAATACATGACCGGGGGCATCGTCGTCGTGCTCGGCACGACCGGCCGCAACTTCGGCGCCGGCATGAGCGGCGGCCTCGCGTACGTCCTCGACGAAGACGGCGCGTTCGACTCACGCGTCAACTCCGAGCTCGTGGAGCTCGAGCACGTGACCCAAGACGACGACGAAGAGCTGCGTGATTTGATCGAAGCGCATCTCGCGCACACGCGAAGCGACAAGGCGTCGCTCGTTCTCTCGACCTGGGAATCGTCGCGAAGGAAATTCGTTCGCGTCGTGCCGAAAGAGATGCGAGCCGTCCTCGCCGCCGCCGCCGGCCCCGCGGCCTCCGATGAGAAATCGAGCCAAAAACATGGGTGATCCGCGTGGATTCTTGAAGCTCGATCGAAAGAAGGACGCCGAGCGCCCCGTCGCCGCACGCATCGCCGACGCACGCGAGGTCGCCGAGCCGCGCAGCGAAGAAGCGGTACGCGCGCAAGCGTCGCGCTGCATGGATTGCGGAATTCCGTTTTGTCATCGCGGCTGTCCGCTCGAAAATCTCATTCCCGAGTGGAACGACGAGGCCTACCTCGGACGCTTCGACGCGGCGGCAGCGCGCCTCTACGCCACGAACAACTTTCCCGAAGTGACGGGCCGCGTGTGCCCAGCGCCGTGCGAAGCGTCATGCGTTTTGAATTTGGAAAATGCCGCGGTCACGATCAAGAGCATCGAGCGCGCCATTGCCGACCATCCGGCCTCCGCTTCCTTCTTCGAGCCACGTCCCGCGCGCACGCACACGGGCGTGAGGATCGCGATCGTCGGATCGGGTCCCGCGGGTCTCGCCGCGGCACAAGAGCTCGCGCGCCGTGGCCACGACGTCACCTTGTTCGAACGCGAGGATCGGATCGGTGGACTTCTTCGCTACGGCATTCCCGACTTCAAGCTCGAGAAAGACGTCGTCGACCGACGCGTGCAGCAGATGCGAGGCGAGGGCGTGCGCTTCGTCACCGGCACGAGCCCGTCCGCCGCCGATCTGGCGAAATTCGAAGCGACGATCCTCGCGATCGGATCGACGGTGGCGCGCGATCTCGACGTGCCCGGCCGCGATCTCACCGGCGTCCATTTCGCGATGGATTATTTGCCCGAGCACAATCGTCGCGTCGCCGGCGACGCGATCGACGAGGCAAAATCGATCCACGCGAAAGACCGGCGCGTCGTCGTGCTCGGCGGCGGCGACACCGGCTCCGACTGCGTGGGAACCGCGGTGCGCCAAGGCGCCGCGAGCGTCGTGCAGCTCGAGCTGATGCCGAAGCCGCCGCTCGTGCGGATGCCTTCGAATCCGTGGCCCGAGTGGCCGCTCGTCTTGCGCACGTCGTCCTCGCACGAAGAAGCCGCGCACCAAAGCGGCGAAAAACAAGCCGATATTCGCGATTTTTCGATCCTGACGCGCGCTCTTCTCGGGAGCGAATCGGGCCGCGTGCGTGCGCTCGAAGCGGTGCGCGTCGCGTTCGACAGCAGCGCAGGAAGCAAGCGCCTGCGTGAGCTCGAAGGCTCGCGCGTCGAGATCCCGTGCGATCTCGTGCTCCTCGCGATGGGATTCGTGGGGCCCGAGCGGCGCGGGCTCGTGACCGATCTCGGCCTCGCGCTCGACGATCGCGGCAACGTCGTTACCGACGAATCGGGCGCGACGAGCGTGCCGGGAGTCTTCGCCGCCGGCGACGCATCACGCGGACAATCGCTCGTCGTGTGGGCGATTGCCGACGGGCGCCGCGTCGCGCGAGGCGTCGACGCATTCGTGACGAAACCCATACGACGCGTGCAAGCCTGCGCGGTTTGAAACGCGCCGGCGACAGCGTGGACGCGCGCCGAGCCCGCGCGCCGCTTACGCGCGTCGCGCTTCGATCACGGCGAATGGCGATTGCGTGGGCGTGACCTTCGCGAGCTTCAATCCGGCCTTCGCGAAGAGAGCACCGTATTCTTCTCCGGTGCGCTCGCGACCCGTCAGCATCACCATCATGTTGAGATCGAGGAGCGGCGCCGGCGACGGAGGACCCTGATCGGTGATCGGCATCTCGACGACGACCACGCGGCCGTCGGTCGTCATGACGCGCGCGATGTTCGCGAGGATCTTCACGCACTCCTCGTCGTTCCAATCGTGGAGGATGTGCTTTAGAAGATAGAAATCACCGCACGGCGGAACGCTTTCGAAGAAGCTGCCGGCGATGCGCTCGACCCGCGATGCGACGCCCGCAGCTTCGAGCGTCGGGCCCGCGCCTTCGATCACGTTCTGCAAATCGAACAGCACGCCATTCGCATTTTTTTGCTGCGAGAGCACGGCGGCCAAGAACGAGCCGTGCGATCCGCCGACATCGACCACCTTCTTCGCTCCGTCGAACGAGTACGCCGCGAGCACGGCTTGCATGGCCATCCCGGACATCCCGCTCATGGCCTCCGCAAAGTGGTGCGCTTCTTCCGGATTTGCTTTGTAGTAATCCCACGCGTTCATGCCGAGCGCCTTCTCGGCCATGGGCTTGCCGGTGCGCACGCTCTCGACGAATCGTCCCCAAGGCAGCCAATGGCCCGGCGCGGTCTCGGCGATGATCATCGAGCGCATGGAGCCCGGTACGTTCGAGCGGAGACATTGGCCGACCGGCGTGAGCGCGAATTTTCCGCCGCCTTCGTGCGCGAGAACGCCGACGCTCGCTACGCCGCGCATCAAACGGTGAAGCGCGTCTGGATCCGCGCCGACCTTGGCCGCGATGTCCTTCGCCGAACGCGCACCTTGGGCGAGCTCGTCGGCCACGCCGAGCTCTGCGA
>JAICXU010001133.1 GCA_025934595.1 Polyangiaceae bacterium
CTTCGTCGACGACGGCTCGAAAGACGGGACGAAGGACGCCGTGCGACCGGAGCTCAATCCGAAAGTCGACGTGCGCCTCATCAGCTACGCGCCGAACCACGGCAAGGGTTACGCCGTCAAACGTGGATTCGACGCGGCAAAGAACGACATCGTGATGATCCTCGATGCGGATCTCACGACGCACCCAGAGGAGCTCGGCCCCCTCTACGAAGCATTCGCCCACGGTCGCGCAGAATTCGTAAACTGCACACGCCTCGTTTATCCGATGGAAGGGGGCGCTATGAAATTCGCCAACTACCTCGGCAACAAGATGTTCACGATTTTGGTCAGCGTCATCATGGGCGCACGCGTGAGCGACACCTTGTGCGGAACCAAGGCGATGTTCCGATCGGATTACCAGCACATGACCATGGGAAATGATCCGTGGGGAGACTACGATTTCTTGTTCGGTGCAGCGCAACAGCGTCTGGTGATTCGCGAGCTCCCCGTCCATTATCGCGAGCGAGTCGCCGGTCTCTCGAAAATGAATTCGATGAAGCACACCATCAACCTTCTACGAATGTGCGAGAAGGGTTTTTGGCAAGTCCAAACTCGAACCCCCTTGCCCGCATCACCGGAAACCCAAGGTGAAAGATGACGCCCGAGCTGACACGCGATCTGATTCGCGGCCTGCCGCAGAACGGTCCCACCGACCCGATTCTCTTCTATCGACGTCCAGTGGTCGGATGGCTCTATCGCGAGCGAATCAACATCGGCCTTCGTCTGTTGCCCCCACGCAAGTTCGATTCGCTTCTCGAAGTAGGTTACGGCGCGGGCGCCGTTCTTCTGGCCATGGGCAGCTCCGCGAGCCATATGACCGGCATCGATCTCGACGCTGATCCGGAGCCCGTCCACCGGGTCTTGAGATCCAAGAACCTCACGGCGGATCTTCACAAGGCGAGCGTTTACGAGCTTCCGTTCGATGACGGATCGTTCGACCTCGCGGTTTCTTTTTCCGTCTTCGAGCACCTGCACGAGTATCCGCGCGCTCTCAAAGAGGTGGCGCGCGTGCTGAAACCGAAAGGTCTCTTCTTGCTCGGAATGCCCGCCGTGAACCTCATGATGGAGGCCGGCTTCCGCGCCATCGGATTCAAGGGCATCGAAGATCATCACGTGACGACGCCAGCTCAAGTCGAGAAGGTGTTCTCATCGTCCGGCTTCTGCGTCGTCAAGAAGAAGAACTTGATGCCGCTTCCCGGCATCACCGTGTACTACAACACGTTGCTCGAGAAGCTCTGAGCGAGGCGACGGCCGTCGCGAATCGATCCTTCGATGCCCGTCGCTGTCGCGCAGTCTCTTTCGATCGTTCTCTTTCTCGTTCCGCTCGTCCTCACGTTCGCGCTGCGCGCACGAGCAGAGCGATCGCTCGAAGCCGTGGCCATGGACATTCCGCTCGTCGTGGCCGTCGACATTTTGACGATTCTCGTGGCGACGCGCTTCGTCACGCTCGAAGTGGCGACGCTCGTTTCGCGTCCACTTTGGATCCTCGGCGCCATTGGGACATGGCTAC
>JAICXU010001094.1 GCA_025934595.1 Polyangiaceae bacterium
CAATCGGAGAATCCACGCCGACCGTTTTCGGCGACTCGTCTACGTGATGCTCGTCGTCATCGGCACCACGCTGCTCGCACAAGCCATCCACGGAGCGGGACCGAAATCCGGACCTGCCATGGATACGCACGCTTCCGAAAAACGCGACAAAGCGCCCAAAAAGAGAGCCGCGCCGATCCGAATCGGGTAAAGGTTCGGCTGGGTTCGCCATGCGCCTCGAGAAGCTCCTCGGTCCCGACATCAAGCTGCTGCTCAAGGAGGATCCGGAGCAGCTCGGTATCCTGCTCGACGAGATTCACGCGGAGGACTTGGCCGATCTCGTCGGCGAGCTCGATCCCGACGAGGCCGCGCAGCTTCTCGCACGCGTCCCCGCCGAAGAGGCCGCGCCGATCTTCGAGCGCCTCGACGAGCACGAGCAAGAAGAGCTCGTCGAGCTCATGGGACCGGAGTCGGTCGCGCAAATCGCGAGCGAAATGGCGCCCGACGATCGCGCCGACCTCTTCAGCGTCTTGCCGGACGCGGTCGGCGACGAAATCCTCGAGAAGCTCGAGAAGGTCGATCCCGAAGCGGCAGAAGACGTTCGCGAAATCGAGAAGTGGCCGGAGACCGCGGCTGGTCACTTGATGACGACGTCGTACATTTCGATTTCGCCGGACGAAAATGTCGAAGCGGCGCTCCAAGCGATCCGCGCCTACGTCAAAGAGCACGAGAACGCGCCCGTCTACAACGTCTACGCGATGGACACGGACGAGCGGCTCGTCGGCATCCTCTCCCTGCGCGAGCTCATCGCCGCGAAGCCCTTCGATCTCCTGACCGACATCTTTCGGACGAACGTCATCAGCGTTCCGCCGGAAATGGATCAAGAGGAGGTCGCGCGCCGTATGGCGAAATACGACCTCAACGTCATGCCCGTCATCGACGACAAGGGCGTCATGCTCGGCATCATCACGATCGACGACGTCATCGACGTCTTGACGGCCGAGCAGACCGAGGACGTGCAGAAATTGGGCGCCGTCGAGCCTCTCGACGTTCCGTATTTCAAGACCACGTTCATCGAGTTCATCAAGAAGCGCGGCGTGTGGCTCGTCATTCTCTTCGTCGAAGAGTTCTTCACGCAGACCGCGCTCCGTTATTACGACCCCGTCTTCGAAGCGGTGAAGGGCGCGAGCTACTACGTGCCGCTCTTGATCTCCACCGGCGGCAACTCGGGATCGCAGAGCTCGACGCTCATCATCCGCGGCATGGCCGTCGGCGAGATCAAACCGCGCGATTGGTGGCGCATCGCGATCCGCGAGCTCTTCATGGGTCTCGTCCTCGGATGCGGCCTCGGAGCCATCGGCTTTCTGCGCGTGCTCATGTATCCGGACCAACACGTCGACTTCGCGATCACCGTCGGCGTGACGCTCGTCGGCATCGTCATGACGGGCTGCACGATCGGCTCGATGCTCCCGCTCATCCTCAAGCGAGTCGGAGTCGACCCTGCAACATCATCGACGCCGTTCATCGCGTCGCTGGTCGATGTGGCCGGAATCATCGTGTTCGTGCACGTCGCGAAGATCGTGATGGCTAGCGTGATCGAAGCCCACGCGAATGGCGCAGGCGGCGTCATCCTTCACCCACACTGAGGGCACGAGGGGATCGCGTCC
>JAICXU010000684.1 GCA_025934595.1 Polyangiaceae bacterium
AAGACCTTTATGCGATTTACGACGCCCTCCGCGGCGTCATTGGCTACGTCCCGCAGGACGACATCGTTCATCCCGAGCTCACCGTCTTCGAAGCGGTGAAGTACTCGGCGCGGTTTCGACTTCCCGACGACTACTCCGAAGACGAAATCGATCGCCGCGTCGACGAGACGCTCCGCGATCTCGGCCTCGAAGGCGTGCGCAATTTGCAGATCGGCAAGCCGGAGAAGAAGGTGCTGTCCGGCGGCCAGCGAAAGCGCGTGAACATCGCGCTCGAGCTCGTCACCGACCCCGTCATTCTCTTTCTCGACGAGCCGACGTCGGGCCTCGCCGCCGACGACACGACCGCGCTCATCAACCTCTTGCACGATCTCACGAAGAAGACCGGCAAGACGATCATCATGACGATCCACCAACCCGCGAAGGACGAGTTCGAGAAATTCAATCTCGCGTTCATCATGGGTTACGGCGGAATTCCCACGTATTTCGGCCCGACCGGCGACGCTGCGTATCGCTTCTTCGCGTCGATCGTCGAGCGCCAAGGACAACAAAAGCACATCGACAACCCGCGCGACATGTTCGACATGCTGAACGTGCGCGAGCGCGGAATGCTCGAGGAGATGAAGCGCCAAGATCCGAACGTGTCGCGCATCGCGGCGCGGCTCGAAGCGGCGCGGGCGTGGCGGACCGAATTTTTCCGAAACGAAAATCCGATCTTCCAAAAAATGTTCGCGGGCAATCGCGCCGTCGGCACGGAGCCTGCCGCGAAAGGCGTTCCAGGTCGCGCGAGCGTCGCGCTCTTCCATCAAATGCGGCTCTTGATGTCGCGCTATTGGAAGGTGAAAATCAGGGATCGCGCCGGCGCCGTCATCATGTTCGCGCAGGCGCCGATCATCGGCATCATGCTCGCGTTCGTGTTCGGCGGGCAGCAAGCCGCGATTCCGTTCTGGTGTCTCGGCGCCCTCCAGGATCTCGCGACGCGAAATCCGGCCGCATCGAACGCGACGCAAAATGTGCTCGCGACGATGAAGACGACGACCGATCACACCGCCGCGATGTTCTTCGTCGTCGTCTCGTGCGTGTGGTTCGGCACGTCCAACGCGGCCCGCGAGATCGTGACCGAGCGCGCGATTTACTTGCGCGAACGCATGGTGAATCTTTCGCTCTTCAATTACGTGATGAGCAAATACGTGATTTTGAGCCTCGTTTGCGTTCTGCAATGCACGATGCTCCTCGCGATCGTGTTCACGACGCTCGGCTTCGAAGGCGGGCCCGTCGCATTCTTGCTCGAGCTCGTCGCGATGGTCGCAGTGTCGATGAACGCGACCGCGCTCGGCCTGCTCGTCTCGACGCTCGTCGATTCCGCCGAGGCCGCGATGGCCCTCACGCCGATCGCTCTGATCCCGCAAGTGGTGCTCGGTGGATTGATGGTGCCGATGACCACGAACCCGATGCTCGAGCCGCTGATGATGGTGATGCCCGCCCGCTGGGGGTTCCAGGGATCCATCGCGCAAGAGCGCGCGGCGATTCAAAACGCGGCGGCATGGGTCATCGATCTGAAAAATCCAGGCCTGACGAGCGCCCCCGACTTCGTGTTCGGCGGACAGTTCCACTGCGCGGTCGCGCAAGTCGCGAGCGATCGCATCGCAGGCGCTTGGGGATTCGTGAACTGGGATCTGCCGTGGCTGCCGCTCGTCGTCCTCTACGGAATGACGTTCGGAATGCTGCTCTTCCTCTTCATTCTCTTGAAGCGACGCGACCCGGTTTGACGATGGAATGACACGGGTGCCTTACCCGGTCGTCCTCGGCGCCGGCGCACTTCGATCGCTTACGCCTTTATGATTTCACCTCGGGCTCGATGGGCTCGGTGACGAGCAACGTCTCCGTGACGATCGCTTCGCCGGCGGCCGTCGGCGTGACCTCGGTGACGAGCACCGCTCCGCCGTCTTCGGCCATCGCTTCCGCCACTTTCGCGACCTCTTCGGCGGAGCCGGCGATGACCCTCGGACCATCGCTTTCGCGGACGCCGCCCTCGTTCGCGCGCAGCTTCGAATCCGATTCGCGCGCGGTCGGGCTCGAGGAAAACACATTTCGAAAGCTCCACATGCCCAGCGCGACCGCACCGAGAGCGAAGACCCCCACCGGAATGGCAGCGAGAAGAACGCGGGACGTTTTCATGATGAGGAGAGGATCGCAAAGTGCGCACCAACACCAAGCCGCGTGATTCCGCGCGTACGCGTGATGCGCGCGCTCCACTCGTGTGTGCGCGCGTCGCGCTTTGTCACGCCGATAGGCGCACTTTCGTCGGCTCAGCGGCGGCTACGACACGTCACTGCGCAGGGGGGACGTTTCCCTTCGGATCCGCGAGCAGATTTTTTTCGAAGACCGCGGCCTGCAATCGGCACTTCGCGACGTCGAAGACGACGAAGTGACCGTCGCTACCCGCTACGGGATTGAATTGCCCGAGCACGCCGCTCGCCTGTCCATTCGCGAGATTTCCGCTGAGCCCGCCGGGCGGAATCGCGATGTCGGCGAGACCGCTCCACGCCGCTTCTGCGATCGGATGCACGACCGGGTCTTCGACGGGCAATCCCATCGCCACCGATGCGATCTCGATCCCGTGCGGTGGCGCGTAGCTGTCTCCCGTGCCGTCGGAATTCACGCCTTCGGTTTGGTAGATGCTCTTCGGCGCGAATCCGGGTCGCGGATTTTGGATGATGTACGGCATGTAATTCACCGGATCGGTCGAATCGATGATCGTCTGCGCGAGATTGACGACCGGATTGTAGAGATTGAGCTCGTCGGCGTTCTCGGGATGCGACAGGCCGAGCAGCGTTTTCACGGCCGCCGCGACGCTCGGCTGCGGCTCGGTTTTTTCGAGCAGAGCGACGGTGATCATCGCGCCCGTTCCGGACAGCACGCCGCCGC
>JAICXU010000401.1 GCA_025934595.1 Polyangiaceae bacterium
ATCACCGCATTCGACGCGACCGCCTACGCGGGCGCGCGCGTGGCCGAGGTCTCGGATTTCGATCCGACGAAATTTCTCGGCGAAAAGGGCCTTCGCACGCTCGATCGTCTCACGAAGATGCTCGTCGTCTCCGCGCGTCTCGCGCTGCACGACGCGGGCCTCAAGAAAGACAATGCGTTCGTCTCGCTCGCGCCCGAGCGCGTCGGCATCGTGTGCTCGAACGCGTACGGCAGCCTCGAAGCGGTGACCGAGCTCGATCGCGTCGCCGTCCTCGAAGACGCGCGCTACATCAACCCCGCGAAGTTTCCGAACACGGTCTCGAACAGCGCGAGCGGCTACGCGAGCATCTGGGAAGGCCTTCGCGCGCTCAACGTGAGCGTGTCCGACGGCAACTGCGGCGCGCTCGATGCCGTCGCATGCGCCGACATCTATCTCGAGACCGATCGCGCCGACGCGCTCCTCGTCGGCGGCGCCGAGGCGCTCAGCGAGGCTTTATTTCTGGCGTTTCGTCGCTTCGGCGCGCCCATCGCCACCGCGAAAGCATCCACGCTCCTCGGCGAAGGCGCGGCGCTCTTGGCCGTCGAGCCGCTCGAAAACGCAGTGGCACGAAACGCCAACGTGCGCGCCGTGCTCACCGGATACGGCACCGCATTCGTCGCGCCCGCCGAAGCCTCGCTCATCTCCGCGTCCAAGGAATCGCTCGAGCGTGCAATCGCGAGCGCCCTCGAAGAATCGCAAACCGATCCGAGCTCCGTCGACGTCGTCGCGAGCGGTCTGGCGGGCTATCCGCAATTCGATGACGCCGAGCTCGATGCGATCGCGAGCACGATCGGTCCCGACGTCGCCGTCGTCGCGCCGAAGACCATCGTCGGAGAGACCCTCGGCGCCGGCGGCGCGCTCGCGATGGGCGCGGCCCTCGCATGGCTCGAGAGCAGAAAGCCGCTGCCGATCATGCGCGGAAAAGATCCGACCCAAGTCGACACCGTGCTCGTGACGTCGATGGGCTTTTATGGAAATGCTTCCGCCCTCGTTTTGAAAAGATGGCGCTCACGAGATGGCGTAAAAGCGCGCTGAGGAGATTCGGATGATGAGCATGAACGCGGATCGCGCGAAAAAAAGCTGGATCGAAGAAAAGGCGTACGCCGAGCTCGCGCGCATTCGAAAGGCGAAAGAGAAGCAGGTCTATCCGCTCTTTCGCGAGTTCGAAAAGGGCGGCCTGCACACGCAGATCGACGGCAAGCCCATCGTCAACTTCTCCTCGAACGACTATCTCGGCCTGACGAATCATCCGCGGCTGAAGGAAGCGGCGAAAAAAGCCGTCGACAAATACGCGTGCGGGCTCTCGTCCTCGCGCGTGCAAGCGACGACGACCGAGCACGTCGAGCTCGAACGGCGCCTCGCGAAGTTCTTCGGCTACGAGAGCTGCCTCGTCACGACCACGGGCTATCAGGCGATGGTGAGCCTCATCGTGTCGAGCTCCGACAAAGACACGACGCTCGTCTTGGACAGCTACAGCCACGCGTGCATTTTGGACGGCAGCTTCATGGCGTGCGGCGTTCCTGGTCGGCAGCCCGAGATGCGCTTCTTCAATCACAACTCGCCGAAGAGCCTCGAGCGCATCTTGAAGACGCGCGAGCGAAAGAACGCGCTCGTCCTCGTCGAGGGCGTCTACTCGCTCGACGGCGACATCGCTCCCCTTCCCGAGTTCGTCGAGATTTGCGAGCGCTACGACGCGGTCCTCGTCGTCGATGACGCGCACGGAAGCGGAACACTCGGAAAGCACGGTCGCGGGCTCGCCGAAGAGCAAGGCGTCGAAGATCGGATTCCGATCTTGATGACCGCGTTCTCGAAATCGTTCGGCGGCATCGGCGGCGCGCTGCTCGGTCAAGCCGACGTCATCGAGATGATCAAAAATTCCGCGCGTTCGTTTCTGTTCAGCGCGAGCTCGCCGATCCCCGTCATCGCCGCCGTCACGACCGCGCTCGACATCATCGAAGACGAGGGCCCTGCGCTCGTCCAAGAGCTCCATCAAAAACGCGATTATTTCCGCGGAAAATTGCTCGAAGCGGGCTTCGATCTCGGCAAGAGCACGACGCACATCATGCCCGTCTACACGCGCGACGAACGCAAAGCGCTCTTCATGCACATCGCGATGCTCGAGTGTGGCGTGCTCATGGTGCCGATCATCTATCCCGGCGCAAAGCACGGTGAGGAGCGCTTGCGAGTCAACATCACGCGCGGCCACACGCAAGAAGACATGGACACGGCGCTCGAGCTCTTGAAGTCCTACGGCGAAGCGTTCTTCGTTTTGTCGGGCGAAGACCTCGGCCCGATGGACGACGACGCGTTTTGATCGGAGTTCGCTTCGCGAACGGCTAGCGCCGCAAAAGGAACGAGGCGACGGCGAGGATGAGCGACACGATCCCGACGGCTCCCATCGTGAGCCCGAAATCCGGGCCGACTTTCAGGGGCGTCGCGCGAATGAGCCTTTTTTCTCGCTCGCTTTTGACGTGTACGACCTCCGCCTTGAGCGCGCGGAGCTGCTCTTCGAGATTCGTGACGTAGGCATCCCGGTTTTCGCCTACGCGATCTTTCAGCCTCTCGATCTCTTCGCGAAGCTCCTGGTTTTCGATTTCGAGCGCTTCCGCGCGTGCGAGAGCACCCGTTTCCTCCTCCCGAAATGGAACGCTCATGAGTCGATCGTAAGGAACGGAGCGATCGCTTTCCAGAGGTCTCGCGTCGCAGCGCGCGGATCGACGGCATGCAGGATGCTTCGGATCACCGCGATGCCCAGTGCACCCGCCTGCATACAGCTCGCCGCATTTTCGGCACGAATTCCGCCGAGCGCGAAGATCGCCGGCGATTCACGATCGCCCTTGATTTGGGCTGCATTTCGGATCGCGCTCGTTCCGCGCGGCACGCCCTTTTCCGGAGTCGCAAAGATGGGGCTGACGAGCACCCAGTCGATTTTTTCGTCGACGGCGTGCCGGACGTCGTCGTCCGAATGCGCAGGCACGGACACGATCGCGGACGGCGCGTCCTTCTTGTGGACGATCGGATCGAGCTTTGGAGTCGGATCGTGCACGCCGTCGGCGCCGACCTCGAACGCGAGACGCACGTGATGGCGATGGACGAGGAAGAGATGACCTTGCGCGCGGGTGATCGCGCGAAGGCTCTGCGCGAGAGCAAGCGCCCCCATGTCGTCGCGTGATTTGTCGCGCAAGAGAACGGCGAGCTTGCCGCGGGGAATTTCTTCACCGGCCGCGCGGACGATTCGCGCGAGATCGTCGTCGGACCGGCTCGGATCCGTGATGAGGACGATCACCCGGAATTTCCGCCGTCATTCGTCATCGGCGTGGTCGCCTCCACGGGCGCGCCGCCGAGCTTCGCGAGCTCCGACTTCGCCGCTTCGGTGTGACGATTCGAGGGGTACTCTTTCACGAGGTACGCGAGCGTTTCTTTCGCCGCTTGATCGTTGTGCTCGTTCTCGAACTGCATCGCCATCAACCACAGCGCGTCGCCGGCCGTGTCCTCACGACGCGCGTTCGGATCCGGATCGTGCGCGCATTGGATCGGCGCGATCGCGACGAGCGCGGCAACGACTGCCGCGCGGATCATTCGATGAGACCGGCGGTGGGGCTCGATGCGTTCGCGTGTTTCGCTTTCGGCATGCGACCCGCGAGAAACGCGTTGCGACCGGCGCGAATGCCTTCTTTCATCGCGACCGCCATGCGCACCGGATCTTTCGCGTGCGCGATCGCCGTGTTCATGAGCACGCCGTGGCAGCCGATTTCCATCGCGACGGCGGCGTCGCTCGCCGTGCCGACGCCCGCGTCGACGATCACCGGATATTCGGGATCGTCTTGTTTCAAGTACTCCAGGCAGATGCGGATGTTGTTGGGATTGAGAATGCCTTGCCCGGAACCGATGGGGCTGCCGGCCGGCATCACGCTGGTCGCTCCCGCCTCCTTCAGCCGCCGCGCGGTGATCGGATCGTCGGTCGTGTAGCAAAGCACCTGAAAGCCCTCGGCCACCAGTTTTTCGGTGGCGGCCAGCGTCGCCATGGGGTCGGGCAAGAGCGTCTTGGTGTCACCCAGCACTTCGAGCTTGACCCAATCGGCGCCGGGGTTCTCCAAGCCGAGCAAGATTTCTCGGCCGAGGCGGGCCACACGCACCGCGTCTTCGGCCGAGAAGCAGCCCGCCGTGTTGGGCAACAGCACGTAGCGGTTGGTGTCGATGTAGTCGAGCAGGTTGCGGCCTTCAGCGTCGATCAGCCGCTCGCGCCGCACGGCCACCGTGATGCAATCGGTGCCCGACGCTTCGAGCGATTCGGCCATGAGCGCGTGGCTGGCGTATTTGCCGGTGCCGACAATCAGCCGGCTGGCGAGCGTGTGCTTGCCCAGTCGAAACGTATCGGCCGAGGGCAGGAAGTCCGGGGCGCGGG
>JAICXU010000137.1 GCA_025934595.1 Polyangiaceae bacterium
GTCATCGCGTGGGCGGCGTCGCCGAGATCGCGACCGAGAAGGGCGAAGGCATCCTTCGCGAGATCGCGTCGCGCACCTTCTTCGAGATTCGGAAACGCATGGGCAAGATTTTCGTGCGCGATCCTGCGCTCCCGTCCGAGCGCGCGATACGCGACGCGGCCGACGAACGCGCCGAATGCCCGAAGCGCGAAACGAGGACAAAATCCCACGAAAAATACGCAAATCCGGACGAGCACGTAAATGACGTCGTTCTTCGCGCGCTGCGCGAGGCTCCACGATTTGCCGTCGCGGACGTCGCGCGTCTCGCCGCGCAGCGCGCTCGTCACGGCGCGCCGCCGTCTTGTCCGAGCGACGCGCGGATCACCTTGTCCTGCACCTCCACCGCTTGATGGAGCAGCGCGAGAGCGCGCTTTTTCGCGTCGTCGGCGTCGGCCGTTTTTCCGGCGTCGGTGAGCTCCGCAGCGCGCGCCTCTTGCACGATGCCGCCGACCTCGAGGAGGTGGCCTTTGAAGTACGAGTCGTCTTTCGCGTGCTTCGTCCCTTCTTCGACGTCTTTTGCGGCGCCGGTCGTGTCGCCGTCACGCAATCGAATCTCCGCGATACGCGCATACGTATCCGCGAGCACTTCTTCGATCTCGGGGATCGTCTTTTCGGGATGGGGCCGAGGCGCTTTCGTGAGCTTGTCGAGCGAGGCGAGGGCAGCGCGATCGTCGCGCGCGGCCTCGTGCAAGTTGGCTTCGTGATGCAGCGATCGCGCTTCGGAGAGAAATGCCATGACCTCGAGATCGACGGGCGTTCCCGCATCGAGCGCCACGCGCGGCGGAGGCTCGGTGCCGTTCGATCGGCTGCAGCCGTACGCCGTCGCAAGAGCGAGCACGGCGGCGAAGGCGAGCGCGACGGGCGAGCCCCTCATTCGACGCACCTTCATTTTACGCCCCAGCTCGCATACATGTTCTCGCGAAGATCGTCCGACCGCGCCATCGCGATCCGATCGATCCGCGCGCTCGTGCTCTGCGCATCGAAGGGCGCGTCGAAGAGCGGAGAGGTGGACCGAGCCTGCAGGAGCACCGGCGCCGGAGCCGTCATCGGCGCGGTCGATGGCGTGAGATCGTTCGTGCGAATCCAAATGAGGATCGCTGCAGCGAGCGCCAATGCAGCGGCGCCCGCTCCGAACGCGACGCGGATCACACGACCGCGAGGCGCGGACTTTGCCGCCATTTTCTCGACGTTTTTCGCAATGATTGCAGAATGCACGGATTGCGGAATCTCGTGCGGCGCATGCGCGAGCGACAGCGCGCGGGCAAGCTCGGCCTCCTCCGACGCACGCGACGGATCCTCGAGCGCGAGCCGAAGCTCCGCGGCCTGCGCGAGCTCTTCTTCGCTCGGCGGCGCGTCTGGATCGATCGGCATGTCGTCTCGCTCGCGTTTCACGGGTCCTCCTTTTCGCCAGCATTCGAGCGCGCGCCCGGCTCCGGGTGCAATGCTTTTTTCATCGCCGCCATCGCACGGTGGAGCAAGACGTCGAACGTCGCAGGCGTCACGCCCATCTCCTTCGCGACGTCCTCGCGTGGCCTCTCCTCGAGCACGCGCAAGCGAATCGCCTTCGCGTAGCGTGGATTGATCTTCTCGAGCGTGTCTTCGACCTTCTTCTTCGCCGCATTGCGATCACGATGCTCGGAGAGCTTGTCGTCGATCGGCGTCGACGAATTCGCCTCGTCGACCTCGCGCTCCACGTCTTCCGCTTCCCACAAAAGAACGCGCTTTCGAGCACGCAAGTGATCGAGCGCGACGCGCAGAGCGACGGTACGGAGCCACGGATAGAATCCGACGTTCTGCCACGTGAACTTCGCGATGCGCTCGACGACTTTTGCGTACGTCTCGCTGAGCGCGTCTTGCGCCGCCGCCTCGGAGCCGAGCCTCGGCAACAGCACGACGCGGTAGATCGAAGGGCCGTGGCGCGTCAGAAGCTGACCGACCGCCGCGCGATCTCCCGCTTGCGCGCGCAGAACGAGGTGCCTCTCGGCTTCGAGCTCCGCGTCGTCCACCGCGCGGAGGGTAGACGATCGCGCTCGCCTTGGGCGAGCCGCCCACATGACGCCTGCGTGATGCACACGAGGAGAACGTGAGGCGGGCTCTCCTCCTTACAGGGTGATAAGAAGGGGCCACGATGAAGGCGAACGTGAAGCTCGCGCCAGGCGCAGACGCGAACGGGCTGGCCGTGATGATGTGCGACCTCGTGGGCCAGAATCTCGACGCAAAGCCGCATAAATTGCGGGATTTTTCTGCGATTTCGGGATCGGTGTCGATCGTCGCGGAAGACGCGGAGGTCGCGCTCACGCTCCGATTTCGCGCGGGCGAGCTCACGATCCACGACGGCATCGTCGGTATTCCGGACGTCACGATTCGCGGGCCCTCCGATGCGATCATCGCGATGAGCAATATCCCGCTGACGAAGCGTTTCGGCCTGCCCATCGCGTCGCGAAAAGACAAAGCAGGACAAGAGGTCTTGAAGGACGTGCAAGCGGCCATGAAGTCGGGCGCGCTGCACGCGTACGGAATGATCTTCCACATTCCGATGATGCTGCGTCTCACGCGCGTCATGAGCGTGAACGGCTAGATTCGTTCACGCTGTCGAGCGCGTCTCGATGGGCTCGGAAGAAGGCGGCGCATCGGATTTCTCTCGATACGGACGCGCGTCGCTCTCGGTCTTTTGCGTGCCCGTCGCCGTGGCGTCGAGACGTGAGCCGAAGATGCGACGCGCGAGCTCGGTCTCGAAGAGGCCGTTCGGATCCAGCTCTTTTTTCAGCGCGAAAAAGCGATCGACCTTTTCGGTTTCGTACGCGCGCTCGACGTCGCGCGGCCGAAGCACCGCATCCTTCGCGAAATAAAATTTGCCGCCCGCGCCGACGATGAGCTCGCTCATTTCTTCGGTGAGCTTCCAAAGCTTCTCGTGATTCGACTCCGTCACGCGGAAATCCATCGCCATCGACCAACCGTCGAGCGCGTGGGTCATGAGGAACGGATCGGGGCGGTGCCGCTTCAAGACGCTCAAGTAATTCGGCAGCCCGCGATCTTGTTGCAGCTTCAAGATCGCTTTCATGGTCTCGCGCGCCGTCTCGTGCGGCACGAAGATTTGGTACTGGATGAAACCCGTCGGTCCGTACGCGAGGCGCCAGTTCGGCACGTAATCGAGCAAAAACGCGAACGCGACGTGCGATTGCAAGTACGACTTGCCGTCGCTCAGCATCGCCATGAACGATTTCAGCGCGCTCACGAATTGCCATCCCGGATCGTTGCAGAACGGGCGCATGAACCGCCAAAGATGCGCGCGCGGGAAGCCCATGATCGTCGGTGGCAGACCTTGTCGCTCGACATGCAACGACGCGCGCCCTTCCGGGTCTTCGCCTTCATGCAGGTAATGCGCTTGGTGCACCTCGCCGCGTCCCGTCGCGTCGCCGCTCGCGAAGGAGTCGACCCAGCCGACGAGGTAGTCGGAGTCGCCGAGCCGCTCCTCGAAGATGTCGAACATGTGATCGAGATTCTTCGCGTAGAACGCGTTCACGCGGAGCATGCCGCTCTCGACTTTTTTCAGCTTCAATCGCACGCGCGTCACCGCGCCGAGAAGACCGAAGCCGCCGATCGCTGCGTGGAAGATTTCCGGATTCTTCGTGCGGCTACACGTGATGATCTCGCCGCTCGCTTTGAGCAGATCGATCTCGAGGACGTGATCGCCGAACGGACCCACCTTGAAATTATTTTTTCCGTGGATGTTCATCGACACGCAGCCGGCGAGCGTCGGGAACATCGTGCCGGGAACGACGGCAGGCCAATAGCCGTCCTCGATCGTGCGGCGCCAGAGACCTTCGATCGTGAGGCCGGGCTCCGCGTCGACGATGCCGTTCACGGGATCCCAATTCAGCATGCGACCGAGCGCCGTCGTGTCGACGACGACGCCGCGCCCGTTGAGCGATGCGTCACCGTAGCTTCTTCCCGATCCGCGAAAACCGACCGTCATCCCTTCGCGCGACGCGCTTTCGACGACGCGCGCGAGCTCTTCGATCGATCGCGGCGCGACGTGCCGGCACGACACGTTCCCGGCGCGGCCGAAGCCGTCCAAAACGCGACGGGGAAGCACGGTGCGAAGGGCGGTCGACATGAAGAAGCCTAGTTAACGTGCGTCGGAGCTCGTGACGAGGCTCAAAAATTCAACCGGCGAAACACGAACGACGGAATGTGGCGCACGACCCACGCGACGAGCGCCCATCGATGCGGCACGAAGCCGGCCGCGCCCGTGCCTTTGCGGATCAAATCGAGCGTCGCGGTGGCAGCTTGCTCCGCCGAAATGAGCCAAAAAAGGCCCTTTTTGCCCTTCGTCATCGCCGTGTCGACGAAGCCGGGCTTCACCGTGACGACGTTCACGCCGTAGCGCGCGAGGCGATTGCGCAGCGACTCGAGGTACGTCGAAAGCGCCGCTTTCGTCGTGCAATAGGCTGGATTTCCACGTCTTCCGCGCTCGCCGGCAATGCTGGAAATGCCGGCGATCGTGCCTCGTCGCTGCGCTTCGAAGAAGGCCGCGGCCGGATTCAGCCAGGCCATCGCCCCGAGCAAGTTGACGTCGACCATCGCCTTGTCTTTCGCGAAGTCGTACTCGCCCTCCGCGATCTCGGGCATGAGACCGGCCGCGTAGACGATCATGTCGAGGCCGCCGAGCTCCTCGACGATCTTGTCGAAAAGCTCCGGAACCTCGGCAAAATGAGCCACATCATGCACGTGGACGTACGCTTCGCCGGTGCCGGTTTCGCGAATGCGTTTCGCGATTCGGTCGAGCTCGTTCTTGCGCCTGGCGACGAGCGCGACGCGTGAGCCCGCCTTCGCAAGGTCTCGCGCCAGGGCCTCGCCGATGCCCGACGAGGCGCCGATCACGATGGCGCGACGAAACTCCGAAAAATCAGCGGCCGTAAGTTTGGTCGACTCGGGCATGGTTTTGGGGAAGGACCACTACCACAACTTGCCCTCCGACTTGACGGGCGCGACGGCGAACGTGCTTGACGAGGTGCACCCCGCCTCGTAGGGTGCGCGGCCTCCTCGGGCTTTTCCCGGGGAGAATGCTACGGTTTTTAAGCTCAACTCCTTCAGAAGGCACCATGGCGGTTCATATTCGGCTCTCGCGCGCAGGCACCAAGAAGCGACCTTTCTATCGTCTCGTCGTGGCAGATCATCGCGCGCCGCGCGGCGGAAAATTTCTCGAGAACATCGGCACGTTCAATCCGACGCCCGCGAACAAAGAAGACAGCGGTTTCCAAGTGAACGCCGAGCGCCTCGCATTTTGGCGCGGTCGTGGCGCCACGCCGTCGGCCACCGTCCTGCGTCTCTTGAAGAAGCATCAGAAAGCGAATCCGGAAATTTCGGTCGCGCCCGTGAAAGCACCGAAGGCGGCGAAGCCGGCGAAGGCCGCGCCGAAGGCGAAGCCCGCCGCGAAGAAGTAGGTCAGCTCTTATTCGAATTCATTTCTCCTATCCCCGTTCCCAACGCTCACTTTTTCAATTTGTAGTTTGGAGAGTGCAAAAATGGCTCTCAAAGAGCTGATTCAGACGATCGCGATGGAGCTCGTGGATCACCCCGATCAAGTGGTGGTCACCGAGATCGCGAGCGAGCACAACAGCCTCATCGAGCTTCGCGTCGCCAAAGAAGACGTCGGCAAGGTCATCGGCAAGGAAGGGCGCACCGCACAGTCGATGCGCACGATCTTGGCGGCCGTGTCGACGAAGCTCGGACGCCGCGCGCATCTCGACATCGTCGATTAGTTACATTTTCAAGCGATGGTCAAACCCGAACAATGGGTTCCTCTCGCCGATATTGCGCGCGCTCACGGCGTGAAGGGCGAGGTTCGTCTTCGTCTCTACAATCGCGACAGCGATCTTCTGCTCAGCGCCGATGAGGTGCTCGTGCGATTGCCCGACGGCGAGGAGCACGAGGTCTCCGTGGATGGCGCGCGTCGCGCGAACGACGCGATCTTGATGAAGCTTCATTCGGTCGACGACAAAGATCGCGCCGACGAATTGCAACGCGCGCAAGTTTGCTTGCGGCGGAAGGATTTTCCTGCGCCGGGCGCCGGCGAATTCTACGTGTGCGACGCCGTCGGCGCGGAAGTGAAATCCCAGGGAAAAAGGCTCGGAACGGTGAAAGACGTGGCCGCGTATCCGAGCATCAGCGTGCTCGTCGTGAACGCGTCGGACGGCGGCAAAGACTGGGAGATTCCTCTCACGGAGACGTTCATCGAGAAGATCGATCTCGAAAACGGATCGATCGACATCGCGACCACCGAAGGCCTCGAGCGCGCCTAGAGATGCGAGCGCATGTCGTCACGCTCTTTCCGGAGGCGTTCGAAGGTTTCTTGCGAACGAGCTTCGTCTCGAGAGCGATCGCCGCGAAGAAGCTCGAGGTGACGTTCCATTCGCCGCGCGATTTCGGTCTCGGCGCGCACAAGAGCGTCGACGACACGCCGTACGGCGGCGGCAGCGGCATGGTGATGCGCGTCGACGTGATGGTCGCATGTCTCGAGCATATCGACGCCGCTGGCGTCGGGGCGACGCCGGGCGGCGCGCGCAAATATCGCGTGATGATGACGCCGCAAGGCCGGCCATTCGATCAACCGAAGGCGGAGGAGCTCGCGAAGCGCGAGGAATTCGTGCTGATTTGCGGACGCTACGAAGGCTTCGACGAGCGCATTCGCGGCCACGTCGACGAAGAAATCTCGCTCGGCGATTTCGTGATGACCGGTGGCGAGGTCGCGGCGATGGCGATCATCGATGCGACGGTGCGGCTCCTCCCCGGCGTGCTCGGAAATGAAGACTCGACGCGCGAAGAATCGCATTCGCCGGAGACGGGCCTCCTCGAATATCCGCAATACACGCGGCCCGCAGAGTTTCGCGGCGAGAAAGTGCCCGACGTCCTCGCAGGCGGAAATCACGCCGACATCGCGGAGTGGCGTCGCGAGCAAGCGATCGAAAAAACGCGCATCAGGCGACGCGATCTCTACGAACGCTTCGTGGCGAAAGAAGCCGTGATGCTGATGACGGCTCCGCAGAAAAAAAAGAAGAGATCGAAATGAGGCGATTCGCGATCGCGCTCGTACATCATCCCGTGCTCGACGCGGCGGGCGCCATCGTCACGACGGCGGTCACGAACCTCGACGTGCACGACTTGTCGCGGAGCGCGCGCACGTACGGTGCGACCGATTACTTCATCGCGCACCCCATCGCCGCGCAGCGCGAGCTCGTCTTGCGAATCTGCGATCACTGGGAGCACGGATCGAGCGGCAAACGAATTCCGTCGCGAAAAGAAGCGCTCACGCTCGTGCGCGTGGTGGATTCGCTCGACGCCGCCATCGAC
>JAICXU010000635.1 GCA_025934595.1 Polyangiaceae bacterium
GATGCGCGCGCCGCCGCCGGGATAATTGCCGTCGAAGTAGAACGGCGCATACGCGAGCATGTGCAGCACGATGAGCGCGCCCGCGGAGCGCGCCGCGCGCGACGTCTTCATGATGCGCGCGCTCAAGAACAGGACGACGAAAAACACGAGCTCGAAGTTGAAGCCGTCCGTGATGTGGTACCGCAGGCGTCGCGCGGTCGTGCCGAGCGCTTGGGCGAGCCCGTAGCCGTGCGTGAGATGCGCTTTGACGAAATCGGCGTGCTCGTACGCGCAGCCGACGCCCGCGCCGAATCCGTAACGGAAACAATTCGCCGGAAAATCGGCCACCGCGTAATACGCGCGCTGCGTGGGCCAAAGCCAAAATCCCGTGGCTTGATGATTCGCTTCCAAGAGCAAGAGCACGCCGGGCAGCGCGCCCAAGAAAATGCACGCGATCGATTTCGTGAAGCGACGATGTCGATATGCGATCTGCAGAATGACGATCGCGATCGCGAACGCGGACACCGTGCGCGTGCACGCGACGTATCCGAGCGCGACGCCCGACAGCGCGAAGAGCCATCCGTCGTCCAATCTGCGCGCACGTAGAGCGCACGCGAGCGAGAGCGCGATGCCCAGCGCGCTCGCGCCGTGCGACATCGTGTCGGCGGTGTGATAGCGCAGGGTCACGCAAAGCACGGAGATCGCCGCGCCGAATCGCGCGACCGTCTCGGCGTCGGGCACGTAAAAAGGAGAGCGCCGGCGCTCGTCCAAAAAGAGCTCGCCGGTGAGGAGATACGTGACGGCGACGAGCGCAGCGGCGATGAGCGGTCCGACCACCATCGGCGCGCCGATGCGAAATCCGAACGCGAGGAGCAGCGGATAACCGGGCGGAAAAATTCCGGCGAGCCGATCGGGCTCGCGAAAAAACAAGAAGCGTCCCCGATCGAGCGCCGAGGGATCCGCCGCGTGCCACGCGAGGTTTCCGTGCGACAGCGCTCGTCCCTGCAAGAAGTACGTGGTCGCGTCGATGATCCGCGGGCCGCCGCGTAAATACACCTCGATGAATCCGAGCGACAAAAACGCCGCCGCGAAGCCGGCGACGGTGAGATAGCGCCGCGTCGAGTACGTGCGCTGCGACGCATCTTGCGGAGCGTGCGGCGTGAGGAGCTGCGTGACGAGGCGACTGCCACCCGGCGCGATCGCCATCGAGATCGCGACGAGCGTGAATGCGAGCGCGCACCATGCGGGAAAATCCGGCGGCTCTCCCCACGTGCCGGCGATCGCCGAATGTACGGCCCTCGACGTTGCCGCGGCGCTCGCCGAGGCCGACGCCGACGCGCTCGCGGACGCGGAAGACCATGCGCTCGGAATCGCAGTTGCGAGCGTGCCCGGGATCATTGCGTGATCCACGCGTGGTAATCGACGAAGTCGCCGGGACCTTGGTTCCACAGCTCGACGTCGACGTGATCGCCGATCATGCTCGCATCGAGATCCGCGACGGCCTCGACCCACGAGGCGCCGCGATCGAACGCGAGCTCCACGACGGGTTTGCCCCCGATGCGCACGAACACGTGCGACGGATTTTCCGGCGCGCTCCGCACGACGAGATGGGCCGGCTTTCCGGCGTCGAGGTGACGCAGCGTGAAGCGCTCGCTCTTTCCCGCCGCGATGCGACGTCCGGCATCGAACATGTCTTTCGTCTCGTCGTCGGGGTCGGGCAAAATTTTCATGTCGGTCCAGCCGCCGGCCGGATGCGGAAACTCGTAGCCGTGCTCCTTTTCGCTCACGAGATCGGCGACGTCGACCGAATCTTTCACGTGCTCGCCTTTTGGCGCCTCGCGCGGGCTCTCTCCCGTTCCGAGCAAGTGCCAATCGGCCTTGTAGATCACGTCTTCCTGGTCCCCGCAGATGACGTTGCCTTCGATCGGAAATCGCGCGAGGACGCCGCTCGAAAACCACGTCGGCAGGACTCCCCACCACGAAGGAAAAATCGCGAGCACGTCGGGGCGTTCGGCGGGCGGCATGCGTTCGATGAGCTCGAGCGTCGCCGGGAGCCCGTGGACGCCCGCGCGCGCGAAAGGAAGCTCGTGGTATCCGCCGAGACCGATGATGTCGAGCCCGCGCGCGCCCGACGCGTAGACGAGCGCGCCCGCATCACCGACGAGCACGCGGGTCGGACGATAACGTGCGAGCCAGCGTCCGGCGACGATGTGCTCGTCGCGAATGTTGCGTGACGCGCGGCCGAAGAACCACCGTTGCCCGCGTGCATTTTTTTCTTGATGGGCGTGCGCGAGAAAGAGCGCGAGGCCGACGGCAGCCGCGCGCGTCGGCCATAGTTGCAGAATACACGCAAACGCGGATCCCGCGAGAATTGCGGCACTCCATGCGTACCGAATCGCGGGCGCCGTATTCGGTGGCCTCAGTGAAATGCCCACCGCTTGGAATGCGAGCGCGCCGATCGCGACGGTGACGAGGAGGTTCGGACGCCCCGATTTTTTCAGGAGGGCGACCGCGCCGATGCATCCCGCGATCAAGAGCCACGCGACGGCGGGCATCGTGTAGCGCTCGTTTTGCCAACGCACTTGACCGTTCAGCGCCGTCAAGAGAAGCCAGCCGGCGATCTGACCCCACAAGACGAGCCCCGCGCGCCGCGTTTCCTTCACCGCAATCGCGGCGAGCGCCAGCGCCGGCACGAGCATGCCGAAGCCCGGTGCGTCGGTGAAGTGATACTCGGTGTTGCGCAGGATCGAATATTTCAGATTGAAGACGTAGTCCGCGATCTTCTCGTCGGGCGTCAAAAATGGGCTGTTCATCGCGAGCTTCACGATCGCGCCTGCGGCCGAGGCCTCGCCGGTGAGCGCGCGATTCACGAACGCCTGCACGACGACGACGGTCGCGCCCGGCACGACGATTCGCAAGAAATGCCCGAGCGCAGGACGCGCGCCGTCCTTCGCGAACCTCCATGCGCTCGCGAGCGCGAAGATGCCGATCGTCGACGCACCTTCCGGCCGCGTGAGCACCAAGATCGCGCCGACGATCCCGAGCTGCCACGCGCGCCGCGTGCGTTTCGTTTGCGGCGCGTCTTCGAGCTCACGCCAAAACGCGAGCGCGATCGCCCAGAGGCCCAGGAAAAAC
>JAICXU010000283.1 GCA_025934595.1 Polyangiaceae bacterium
CGATGCCGGTCTTCGCGCCGGCGTCGACATTCATCCCATTCGCAGCTTCAAGCCGCTCGGCATCGGAGTCTACGGCGCGCTGATCTTCGCGATCATCGCCGACGAGGACGTCGACAAGCACGACAGCAACGGCCAGACCACGTCGCCGTTCAACAACAACAACGATGGCAGCGGCCCCGCGTTCTACACCTCGCTCGCATTCGGCGCGCGCGGGTCACTTCAATTCTGATGCTCGCGACTCGCCTCCCACGGAGCACGTCATGATCCGATCCCTCGCCGCCGGCATCTGTGTCGCCTCGTTCGCGGGCATCGCGCTCGTCGCGTGCGGCTCCGGGCCCGACCTCGCGAACGACGTCGATGTGAAGCTCGCGGCCATCCCGCAATCCAACACGAACACGTGTTTCGGTTGCACCTTCGTTTCGGGCGTCGCACTCGGGCAACAAGGTGCGTACGTCGCGATGGAGCAGAGCAACGGTGGCAGCGGGATTCCGAGCCTCGCGGCGCTCGACTTTTCCACGGGCCGTGCGACGCAAAGCGCATGGCCCGCTTCATCGGGCGGCACCACGTCGCTCTCATTCAGCGGGGGCACGTGCGACATCGCTGCGAGCGGTGACGGCGCTCTTTACTGGGCAGCCCCGGTGAGCTCGGACGGCACGGCGGATCCAGATGCAGGCGGAAAGGGATCTGGGAATCAGGCCTTCGTCGAGATCTTCAGCTCCGCGGAGACCGCGTTCTCGATGCCGAATGAGCGCTCGTTCACCGGACCGCTGCCGGCGGTGGACCCTGTCGACGGTGGCCCCGCTTTCAGCAACGCGCCGACGGTCGTCGGCATCGTCGCCGACGCGAATGCCGTGTATGTCGCGTACTCGGAGAGCCAAACCGGCGACGTTGGCCAGGGCCCCGACACCCCCTTCTATCCCGGCTCGGCGCCCGCAGATTCGAATGGCGCGGGGCTCGTCGCGCGAGTCGATCGGAACGCGCCCGGTGCCCCCAAAACGGTGCAAGGATTTTACTTCGCGCCGGGCCAATCGGTGCACGTGCTCGCGCAAAATAAGACGGACGTCTTCTGGCCCGATTACGGCCAGCAAGGCCGAGCGGTTTCGATCGACGACGCATCCAAAGATGCGTTCGGAGCGAGCGCGCCGAGCTCGTTCGTCGCCCTCGCGAACGACGGCTCGAACCCGAGCGTCGCGCTCGTCGGGCTCGCCGCGAACGATCAGCTCGTCGCCTGGAGCGCAGCGCAAACGCCTGGAAGACAAGGCTCATCGAACGTCGTCGGTTGCCAGATTTGGGTGCGCCCGAAGGGAGGATCGCCCACGGCGATCTTCGACACGTTCACCGACAAGTCCGATCCCAACTTCTCGTGCAATGGTCTCGCCATCGACAGCACGTATGCTTACGTCGCGGACACGAGCTTGCTCCAAACCTCGAACGGAGGGAGCGGCCTCGTGACGATCGGCAACGGGATCGCACGCGTGCCGCTCGCTGGCGGAAAAATGCAGAAGGTCCCTTTGCGATCTCAAAAATGGTACGGCCCCCGCCGCGTCTTCGTCGACGACACGTACGTCTACGCGATCGATCCCAACTACGTCGCGCGGTTTTCCAAGAGCGATTTCAAGTGACGAAAAAGATCCTCGTTCTCTTTCCCAACGACTGGGACCGCGGCGAGCTCGCTCGCGAAAAGTACGCGCGTGATTTCGAGTTCATTTTCGAAGGCGCCGACCTCTTCAAGCCGCCCGGCGTGCTTCGACTTCCTTTTTTTCGCCCCACGCGCTGGATCGAAAAGCTCGCGAAGAAGTATGCGAACGCGAAGGTCGACGGCGTGATGTCGTCGGACGAGTACGTGGGCGCAGCCATCGCCGCCGCGCTCGCGAAGAAGCTCGGACTGCCGCATGCCGAGCCGGATCACATCATCGCGGCGCAGCACAAATATTTTTCGCGCATGCGCCAAGAGGCGGCGGTGCCGGAGGCGATTCCGGATTTCGACATCGTGCCGCTCGCGCGCCCGCTCGTGATGCCGAAGCTCGCGTTTCCGTTTTTCGTGAAGCCCGTGAAGGGCACATTTTCACTCTTCGCGGCGAAGGTGGACGACGAGGCGGCGCTTCGAAAACACCTGAATTTCAAGCCTCACGAGCGACTCTTGCTTCGCGTCGTGACGGCGCCTTTCAACGATCTGTTGCGCGCCTTCACGAAGCTCGATCGCGACGCGAACGCGTTCGTCGCCGAGAGCCTCATCTCCGGCGTGCAAGTCACGCTCGACGGCTTCGTCTTCGATGGCGACGTCGAGATCATGGGCGTCGTGGACTCCGTGATGTTCCCGGGCACGAGCACGTTCGAGCGCTTCGATTATCCGTCGCGTCTTCTCTCGAAGGAGGTGCGCGATCGGATGGTCGACATCGCGAAGAAAATGGTGCGCGGCCTCGGCATGACGCACGCCCAGTTCAACATCGAGATGTTCTACGACGACAAAACCGACGCGATTCGCGTGATCGAGATCAATCCGCGCCTCTCGTATCAGTTCGCCGATCTCTACGAGAACGTCGACGGCACGAACACCTACGACGTGTTGATCGATCTCACGCTCGGCCGCCGCCCGACCTTCGAAAAAGGCGCCGGGAAATACAAGTTCGCCTCCAGCTTCGTCCTGCGCACATTCCAAGGAAAAAAATTCGTCGACGTGCCCGCCGAGCGCGACATCGACGCGTTCGCGAAACAGTATGACGACGCGCGCCTGCGAATTTACGGCCGCCGCGGGCAATCGCTCGCCGGAGAAATGCGTGCGATGGGCAGCTACCGCTATGGCATCATCAACGTGGGCGCGGGATCGCTGCTCGATCTCTTCGCGATCTACAACGACGCGCTCGAAAAACTCCCGTTTCGATTCGCCTGAAAAAATCATGCTCATCACGACTGCCAACGAATCCGACTTGCACGTCACGCTCGCCCTCGATTGCCGCGCACCGAAGAACAAAGTGTTCGAGACGTGGACGAAGCCGGAGTGGCTGAAAAAATGGTTCCGCGCCGACGAAGGCCTCACGTGCTCGCTCGCGGAGATCGATCTTCGCGTCGGCGGCGCGTTCCAGCTCGCGATGGCGCTTCCCGGAAGACCCGAGACGCGATTTTTCGGGACCTACCAAGTCGTCCATCCGAACGAAGCGCTCGTCTACACGTGGGCCGGCGCGGAAGGCGATCACGTCACGCTCGTCACGGCTTTGTTCTCGGATCGCGGCCAGGGCTCGCGCGTCGAGTTCACGCACGGCGTCTTTTCGTCGAAGCCGGCCAAAGACGCGCACATGGAGGGCTGGATGGCGTGCTTCAAGATGCTCGAAAAAACGCTTCGAGACGTGTGACGGAGGCTTCATCTGTTCTTGGCGTTTTCGTCGAATCGAGGTAACTCGTTTTCCCGAAAAATCATGTCCACCATCGACATCTCGCGGAACCACACGCTGTCCAAGGAAGACGCTCGCAAGAAGGCCGAAGAGCTCGCGAAGAGCATGGAGCAGAAAATCGGCATCGAGTGGAAATGGGAGGGCGACGCCATCGCATTCCACGCGCCGAGCGGCGTCGCGAAGGGCGCGAAGGGTCATGTCGAGGTCAGCGACAAGACCGTGCGCGTGACCGTCGATCTGCCGCTGATGCTCCGCGTGATGAAGGGGACCATCGAGAGCAAGATCCACGAGAAGCTCGACGTGCTTTCGTAAGCGGATCAAGCAGAAAATGCGGCTTTTGGGCCCGACTCGACAGCGGGTTGCCGCGCTTATTTAGGCACGAATCCGCTCGCGGAGCAGCGGGCGCATGCGGTACCTTCACGGGGAAGCCGCACCACGGCCTGCACTCGCGCGCGCGCGCCCGAACATGTCGGAAAATCCCTCGTCACCGAGCCTTTCGGAAACAGGCGAACGAACGGAAATCGTTCCGGCCGATGCCCTGGAGGCGCTGAAAGCGCTGCAGGCGGCCGACGGCGCGCTGTCGCATCTTCGAGCCGAGGTCGCGGCCGTCACCGACAAGAGTCGACAAGCGCGTCTTCACGCGGAAATCGGCGAGCTCGAGGAGCGCGCCGGCGACGAGCCCGGTGCGGCGCGCGATTATTTGGCGGCGTTCAACGCCGATCCGTCGTTCCGCGAGCCGCTCGAAGGGCTCGTGCGTTTGCTCGAACGACGGCGCTCGCTGAAAAATCTCGGGCGCCTCCTCGAAGCGCTCGTCCGCGCGGCGGTGACTCCGGAGGAAAAAGTACGTGCGATGACGATGCACGCGGCGTTTCTCGAAGACGTTTCCGAGGACGAAGAAGGAGCGAAGGGCGTGCTCCGGGATGCCACCGCGATCGAAGCGAGCGACGCGGAGTCGAAAGGTGCGTGGCTCGCGCTCGAGCTCGTCGCGGGCAAGACGCAAGATGCGACGTTGCGCGCGCAGGCGCTCGGCGAGCGCGCACATGCGTCGAAGGGCGACGCGACGTGGCAGGGCCTTCTTCTCGTCGATCTCGCGCGCGCGAGCGCTGCGGAGGGCGACACGGCGAAGGCGTTCGAGCTACTCGAAGAAGCGAAGAAAAAGGGCGCCGGTGCGACCTACATTGCCACGCGCGCGATCTGCGATTTGGCGGCGAGAGATGCGACCGACGACGTATCGGCGAAGAAGCTGACCGCCGCCCTCGAAGCGCAAACGGAGCTCGTCACCGTCGCCTTGCAAGACGGCGATCGCGCCGACGCGCTCGGCGTGCCACGCGAAGCGCGCACGAGGGAGACGCTCGTCGATCTTCTTCTACGAGTCGCGAACCTGCATCGGGCGGCGGGCGACATGAACGCGGCATCGCAGGCGCTCGAACGCGCGAAGACGGCCACGGATGACGCCTCGGGAGATGCCGCTGGTGGCGAAGGCCCCTCCCCGCTTCTGCGGTCGCTCGTTTTGCAATCGTGCATGCGCGTCGCGGAGCTTGCCGGCGACACGACGCGCGCAGCGCAGCTCGCGGAGGCCTTGCTCGTTACCGAAAAAGACGGCGGCGTCGCGGCTTCGTTCGCGATGCGCGTGGCCGAGCAGGCCGCGAACGTCGGCGACGCCGGCGCAGCGCTTGCCGCTCTCTCTGCCGCCGTAGAAAAAGACGGCGCGTGCCTTCCCGCTCGCGCGCTGCAGCTCGATCTTCTCGCCGACGGCGGAGATCCCGCCGCGTTCGCCGCGCAGCTCGAAAAATTCGCGTCGGCGCTCCCCACTGACGAAGCACGCGGAAGAACGGCGCTCCTCGTCGCGTTCGTTCGCGCCCAAGCGAACGACGGCGCGGCGGCGAAGGCGGCGCTCGGCGAAGCCAAATCGCGCGGCGTCGACGCGGAGATGTTGTGGCGCGTGGGGCGCATGCTCGCGCGGCTCCTCGACGACTCGAATTGGTACGAAGAGACGACGCGGCGCCTCTTGCAAGCGCTCGCC
>JAICXU010000971.1 GCA_025934595.1 Polyangiaceae bacterium
AGGTCGCGAATCCGAGCGTCGTCAAAGTCCTCTTCTATGTCGACAAGGCGACGTCGCAGATTCGCCGCGGCATGGTCATCGACGGCCAAGGAAATCGAAACCGCTTCGATTTCAAGAATCCGCAAGTGAACACGCCGGTGAACCCCGCGCAGTTCAAGTTCGTGGCGCCGCCGGGAACGACGGTGGTGAATCCGGGCAACATGCCGGGAAATTCAGGCGGCGGCGCGCACCCGTAATGCGCTAAAACGTTCGGGTGCAGCAGCCGTCGCAGCAGCCCGACATCCCGATCGCGAACGCGCAAAACCAGGGCCTCTCGCCTTGCCCGCTCTGCGCGGCAAGCGCGCGCATCGTCCCCGACGATCGCTTTCGCTGGGTCTGCGGCGCGTGCGGTGGTCCTCGCGTGAACGTCGACGATCCGTCGGTGCACTCCGATCTCGAAAAATCGCATCTCGAGCGCGCGCGCGATCTCACGACCAAAGCGCGACTCATCCGCGGAGGCGCCACGATGACGGCGCTCGCAGCAACGGGGTTCGGATTCCTCGGCCTCGTCTTCGCCACCGCCATTCATGTCGGGATCCTCTTGCCGGTCATCCTCCTCGGCCTCTCGGGCGCGTTCGCGGTGATGACGATCGCGTTCGGCGCGAACGCGCGGACGAAAATCGAGGACGCGAAAGCGGCGGTTTCTTCCGCCTGGGAAGCGGTCGCCGAGGCCTTGATGCGCAAGCACAAGAGGGCGATCACGGCCCTCGATCTCGCGGCGATGCTCAAAGTGAACGAAGGCGAAGCGGAGCGCATTTTGACGCTGCTCTCCGTCGACGACCGCGTGCGGGGCGAGGTCACCAGCGACGCGCAGGTTCGGTATTCCATTCCTGGACAGCTACGTGTCGATGTCGACAATCCTCTGTCCAATCGGACAGATATGGCCACGCTCCAAGAGCAAGAGCAGCGTGCGACCGCCCAAACGGTGATGGCGCCGGTCGTGAAGGTCGAAAACAAGTGACAGATCCTCGCGGGCGGCGATCGCTCACGCATGTCGGAGGAAAAGTCGCGCGCTTCGGAGATCCGAAAGCGGCGGAGATGCTCGCGAACGCGCTCGAGGTGAAGAGCTCGCTCACCGACGAGGACGCGGCGCGCGCGCACGTGCACGGATTTCACGCGTACCCGGCGCGGATGCATCCACTGACGGCGGCGCGTCTCGTCGAAAGCTTTTGTCCCGAGAGCGGCGCGGTGCTCGATCCGTTTTGCGGATCGGGAACGGTGCTCGTCGAGTCGCTCCTCGCGAATCGAGAGGCCTATGGGTCGGACGTGAACCCGCTCGCGATCGAGCTCGCGATGACGAAGACCTCACCGCTCACGAAAGAGGGCGCTGAAGAGCTCGTGAAAACGGCGTGGGAGATTTCGGCGTTCGCGGACGAGCGTCGCAAAGCGAAGGCGGGCCCGCTGCACCGGCTTTCCGACGAGGACATGGCGCTTTTCGATCCGCACGTCGGGCTCGAGCTCGACAGCATTCGCACGAAGATCGAGCGCATCAAGAGCGCGAAGATCCGCATGCCGCTCTTTCTGTCGCTCTCGGCCATCGTGGTGAAGATCTCGAAGAAAGAGAGCGATACGTCGGACCGACGAGGCGAACGGCGCATCGCAGCGGGCTACACGGCGAAGCTCTTCGGAAAAAAAGTCGAAGAGCTCGCGCGCCGCCGTGAGGAGTTCACCGCTCTCCTGCCCGATCCGAAGCCGCGCTGCGTGGTCCACAACGACGACGCTGCAAAGCTCGTGAAGATGAAAGCCAAGTCGGTCGACGTCGTCGTCACGTCACCGCCGTACGCCGCCACCTACGACTACGTCGCGCAACATGCGATGCGTCTTCGGTGGCTCGGCCTCGCCGCGGAGTCGTTCGAGGCGCAAGAAATGGGATCACGCCGCGCGTACGCGAAGCTTCACGGACCGACGGCGCTCGACAAAGCGGTC
>JAICXU010001052.1 GCA_025934595.1 Polyangiaceae bacterium
CGATGTCGATCGTGAAGTCCAGCAGTACGGCCCACCCCGCGATGAATCCGAAGATGTCGCCAAGCCCGCGAAGGACGAAGTACTGGCCGCCGCCGGCGACCGGATATGTCGCGGCGAGCTCCGTGTACGCTAATCCGATGCAGACGTAGACGATGCCGGCGAAGAGGAACGCGACGTTGGATGCGCCCGCGGCGGCCCCAAGGACGAGGCCGAGCCCGACGAAGATGTCGGCGCCGACATCGGAGTAGCCCCACGAAAACGATCCCCAGGGCGTGACGGAGCGGCGAAGCTCCGGGTTCTTCGTATTTCCCATGTAGTTGTGTTAGAAGATTATCCCGATGGCGGTGCGCTCGAGCGCGTTGATCATATATTCCGCGTGAGCGTATTGTTCGTGCAGTCCGTAATCGCGGAAGACGCGCAGCGCTTCGTTTAAGCGGTTCACGGCGTCGCGCAGTTCGTTGCGGTCGCGGCGGCCGTCCGCCGCCTTTTGTAAGATCATCGTCGCGAACTTGAGCGCCGTCTTCGCGTACTCGGATTCGTTGTTGCTCACCGAGAGTTCGTGCATTGCGGCGACGTAGGCGTCTTTGGCTTCGTCATAGTCGCGACGTCGCGTCGCGATCATTCCCTTAAGGACGTTCTCGAGCGCGTCGGTTCGATTGCGCGAATTCGCCAGTGCCTTATCGAGCGCCTGACGCAGCGTCGGGTCGGTGGTCTTCGCGGAGGGCGCGAACGTCTTGAGGGGTTTTGCGTCAGGCACGGGCGCGTTGTGCGATGCGGGGACCGACGGACCGAGCAGCGCTGCGATGTCGGCCGTAAATTCCCGGGCCGTCTGATAGCGCTTTCCCGGATCTTTTTCGATCGCGCGCATGATCACGTGTTCGAGCGATTCCGGGATGTTGCGGTTGATCTCGCGCGGCGGCGTCGGAAGATCGTGAACGTGCGAGTACATCGTTGCGACGATGTCGTCGCGGTCGTTTCGGAACGGCAGCGTACCGGTAAAGATTTCGTACATCACGATCCCGACCGAATACAGGTCGCTGCGCACGTCGGCAGGTTTGCTCAAAAAGCGCTCCGGCGCAAGGTAGGAGATCGTTCCGACGATCTGCCCCGTTCGCGTCGTCTGCGTCACTTCGCTCGCGCGGCGCGCTAATCCGAAGTCCGTCAATTTCGTATGCTTGCCGTCTTCGACGATCATGATGTTGGACGGCTTGATGTCGCGGTGGATGATGCCTTGGGAATTCGCGTAGTCGAGCGCTTCGAGGACTTCGTGAACGTATCCGAGCGCCTGCCGGTAGCCGAGTTCGCCCGCTTCGAGCTGCGAGAGTGTCTTGCCGCGAACGAGCTCCATCACGATGTAGGAGATACCCGCATCTTCGCCCGCGTCGTAGACCGCGACGATATTCGGGTGGTTGAGCCGCGCCATCGCGCGCGCTTCCATGAGCAAGCGCGCGTTCGTCTCGTCCGAACGCTCGATCAGCACCTTGACGGCGACGTCGCGGTGCAGCGTTTTGTCGAGCGCGCGGTAGGTGTCCGCCGTCCCGCCACGCCCAATGAGCTCGACGACTTCATAGCGCCCGCCGAGCGTCCGTCCTTGGAGCGAATCCACTAGTTCGTTCTGTCCATAGGGTTAGTTAGAAGGCGTTTCGATGGAGGGTTAGGCGATTACCGTCTATCGCAACCACGTCGAAGCGGATTCGTGCCCCGGGGGCGGCGACTTGAGCGAAATCCTCGCCGACCGCACGAAGGGAA
>JAICXU010000242.1 GCA_025934595.1 Polyangiaceae bacterium
AGCGCACGCGCCGTGTCCTTGTCGGCCGCCGACGGGCTCGCTGCGATCGCGGCCGCGCTGAACGAAGTCGCGACGAGGAAAAAAGCGAGCGCGCTCACATGCGCGTAACGGCGCGTCGCGGCTCTTCGATCAGAATCCATAATCCGTGGAGGCGGGCGTGTGAGCTCCGGCGGGCTTCGACGCCGCTCCGGATTTCGTCGCGTGCGGCTTCGCTGCCGCCGAATTCGCGGGCTTCGCCGATGCGGCGGCGCTTTCGGTAGCGGGAGGAGTCGGCGACGCCGCGCTCGACGTGGTCGGCGGAATCGCGGAGGCCGATGGGGTCGCGGTGTCGATCGCCACGGGGATCGCCGCGCTCACCGCGGGCTCGATCGCAATCGCCGGCGTCACGACCTGCGACACGGGTTGCGTCGCGGCGACGGTTCCATGCGAGGCATGTGCGTACCACGCGAGCACGAGCGCAAACGCGGCTCCGACTCCGCAGATCGCAGCGAGGATCGGACCCGCTCGCCGCTCGGGAGGAAGGGCGGGTGCCATCGAGCCGTGCGGGTACGCGACCGCCGCGGCGCCGAGCGTCGCGTTGCTCACTTGCGAAATCGAATCCGGATGCTCCGAGCCGAGAGGAAACGTCTGCTGCGGAATCGCGGGATGACTTCCCGGTGCCGGAGAGAGCATCGTGACGGCCATCGCCAGAGGATCCGGCAAGCTTGGCTGCATGCGCGGATCGGGCTGATTCATCGGCGTGGACGTGGACGCGAGCGGCGAGCTCTTGATCGGCGTGCCCGTCCCCGAGTCGCTCGTGCTGGACGACGTGGAAAGAATACGCGTGTTGACGTGCGCGCGCGTGCTCGCTGCATTCAACGCGACGTCGATCGCATGCTTGCGCGCCTCGGCGCGATCACCGAGCTCGCGCGCGACGAAAGCGGCGACGTCGCTCGTCATCGTGTAGACGCCGCATCCGAGCATCGCTTGCTCGAGCTGACGCTGCAGATCGGCTGCAGAGGGCGTGCGTAGCGACGGATCGAAGGCGAGCGCGCGAAACACGAGCGCGCGCACCGTGTCGGGGATGCTCGTGGGCAAGGGCGGGGGAGGATTTCCGCCCGTGAGGAGATGCAGCGTGGCGAGCTGATTTTCGCCGTCGAACGGCGGCGCGCCGCAAAGCAGATAATAGAGACACGCGCCCGCCGCCCATACGTCCGCGCGGCGATCGAGCGGACGACCCATGGCCTGCTCCGGCGCCATGTATTGAATTTTTCCTTTGAGGAGGCCCGCGTTCGTTTCGCCGGAGAGCCGCACGAGCGCCTTCGCGATCCCGAAGTCGATGAGCTTCGCGTTGCCTTTCGAGCTCACCAAAATATTTTGCGGCGACACGTCGCGATGCACGACGCCGAGCGGTCGTCCCGTTTTGTCGGTGAGCTCGTGCGCGGCGTGAAGCCCTCCGCACGCGTCGGCGAAGATCCGCAAGAGGATGCCGAGCGGGATTCGCTCGCCGCGTCGCTCGACGGCGCGATGCAGCTTCGAGAGCGAATCGCCGTCGACCCAGTCCATGACGATGTAGAGGATGTCGTGCTGCTCGCCGAGATCGAGGATCTGCGCGACGTTGACGTGCTCGATGCCGGACGCGATGCGCGCCTCGTCGAGAAACATCTGCTGGAAGCGCGTGTCGGCCGCGAACTCCGGCAAGATCGTCTTGATGGCGACGAGCTTCTCGAACCCATGCTTGCCCACGAGTCGCGCGAGCCACACGAGCGCCATGCCACCGTGCGCGATCGGGCACAGAAGCTCGTATCGATCGAGGCGCGACCCGGGTTCGAGCGGCATGCGCCCTGGTTGCATTGTCACACGTTTAGTTTCGCCTCAAAATCACGCTGGAGCAAGCGAATGACCGCTCTCATTTTCCATCGCGTTTGAGCGCGAAGATCTCGTGTACGCGCGCGTCGGAGAGCCCTTTGCGCCGGTCCCGGAGGCGCCCGAGCACCGATTCGCGATCGGCGACCTCGCTCATCTCGCGCACCTTCCTCTGCACCGCCGACACGTCGATTTCTCCCGTCGACGCGACGAGGATCGGCTCGGAAGGCTCGGGCGGCGGGATGAAAGGCGCCGCCATGATCGGAGCCACCGATGCATCCACAGGAGGGGGCGCCGGCGAAAACGACACGCGCTCCGGCGCCGGCACGGTGGCGGCGACGGGGACCGGAGGTGGCGTCAGATCGCGCGGAATGGACGGCGCGGGCGGCGGACGCACCGACCGCGGCGCGACGTTCGGAGGCGGCGGAGCCTGCGATCCCGCGGTCTCGAGCGCGATGCGTGTTTTTTCGTCGCGGATCACGGCCGCGCGATCGACGAGAGCCTTCGATCGCGCGTCGAGACGCGTGAATCGAAGCATGAGGCCGGGCAGATCGCCGAACGCGTTCTGTTTGAACCCGACGACGCGGCCTTCTCCGCGGAGGAGCGACGCTCCCGTCTCGAGGACCACTTCGAATCGGAGCACGACGCCTTGCGGCCGAGGCTGCGCGCCGACGAGCACGATGCTCGTCCTCGTGAGCGTCTCGAGCTCGTGATCGATGAACGCCTCTTCGCTCGCGTACGGCCGCATCACGCGGATCGCGACCGGTTGGCGAACTTGGTCGGCCATCGTTCGTAGAAGATACGCTAGCCTCCGCTCGTCGTCATGCGCGAGAGGACCGTTCTCGTCGTCGGATCCGGTGCGCGCGAGCACGCGCTTGCGCGACGTCTCGCCGAGGAAGGTGCGCACATCGTGTGTGCGCCGGGAAATCCGGGGACGGCGAGGCTCGGAGAAAACGCGCCCGTCGCGGTGGGCGACGTCCGCGGGATCGTCGATTTGGCGCGGGAAAAAAAGCCCGATTTCGTGTTGGTGGGCCCCGAGCTTCCATTGACGCTCGGCGTCGCCGACGCGCTTCGTGAGGCCGGGGTCGCCGCGTTCGGTCCGAGCCAAGCCGCCGCGCGCCTCGAGGGCTCGAAGGCCTTCATGAAACGCATATGCAAGGACGCGGGCGTGCCCACCGCAGCATTCGAGATGTTCGACGACGCCGATCGCGCCGAGAGCTACGTGCGCGCCGCCAAACGTCCGCTCGTCGTCAAAGCCGACGGGCTCGCCGCGGGCAAAGGCGTCACCGTCGCCTCGTCGACGGGCGAAGCGGTGGAGGCCGTCGATCTCGCGATGCGAAAAAAAATCTTCGGTGGCGCGGGCGAGGTCGTCGTCGTCGAGGAGCTGCTCGCGGGGCGCGAGGCGAGCTTTCACGTCGTGTGCGCGAGGTCGGGAATTTTTCCTCTCTTCGCGGCGCAAGATCACAAGCGCATCTTCGACGGCGACCGCGGACCGAACACGGGCGGCATGGGAGCGTATGCGCCCGCGCCTCTCGTCACGCCCGACATCGAAAAGAAAATTCTCGAACGCATCGTCCATCCCGCGCTGGACGCGATGGATCGGAACGGCACGCCGTTCACGGGTGTCCTTTTCGCGGGCGTCATGATCGACGAGGGCGAGCCGACGCTCCTCGAGTTCAACGCGCGCTTCGGCGATGCGGAGACCTCCGTGCTCGCGCCTCTGACACGCGGCCTCTTCGAATTGCTTCACGCCGCGGCGACGGGCGCATCGCTCGAAGGTCGCGCGTCACGCGAAAGTGGCGCGGTGGTCTCGGTGGTGATGGCGGCGGCCGGCTATCCGAGCCCGCCGAAGACCGGCGACGTCATCGAAGGGCTCGACGACGCCGCGAAAGTCGACGGCGCGCACGTCCTTCACGCGGGCACGAAATGCCTCGAAAACGGCTCGATCGTGACGTCAGGCGGCCGCGTGCTCAACGTCGTCGGCACCGGCGAATCGTTCGAAGACGCGCGCACGCGGGCTTACGCTGCGGCAGCGAAAATTCATTTCGAGGGCATGCAGCTTCGACGCGATATCGGCGCACGCAGGTGAGCTCTCGATCAAGCTCGTGCGCTGATACGCTCCGAAGATCGCGTCATCGTGAAGAGGTGCTCATTTTCGAGCGGCCGCTACCTCGTAAAAATGGCTGGATCGTGGTCCACCGCTCATTTTCGAGCACCGACCGCTCAGAAATGAGCAGCCTCACCGGCCGAGCGGGCTGAACGCACGCGCTTTCGAGAAAGTCCACGGTGGTCCGAGGCTTGCGATGCAACCGACCGCGTTGCGCACGTACTGCCTTCAGGACTACACGACGATCACGAGCGGCGCGTCGGTCACGTCGATCAAGCAATCGGGCGACGAATGGCTCGAGCTCACCGGCGCGCGCGACGTCATCTTCTATCTTCACGCCGTCGACGGAACGACGTCCTCGATCCAAACGGTGACCCTCGAAACGTCTCCGACTGCCGATGACGAGCTCTTTGCCGCGCTCACGAGCGTCGCGCTTCCTGCCGCGACGAGCTCCTATGGAAGGGTCTACCAACAGATCTGCCGAGCGCAGTACGCCGCCCAGCCGCCGGCGAGCTTTCTTCGCTGGAACGTCAGCACCAATGCCGGCGGCGCCTGGAACCTCACATTCCGCATCTTCGTGAGCATCAACTTCATTCGGCCCGATTTCAGCGTGATTCGGGGCGGACAGGAAATCATGAGTGTGCCCTGATGGACACGTTCCTCATGCAGGATTGGATCACGGTGGCCGGCGCAACCTCGGGCAGCGTCATCCAGGCAGCGCCGACGTGGCTCGACCTCGCTCCCTACCAGGATGTCGTGATCTGGCTCGAGGTCGCCGAGGTCGCACAAACCCTCGAATTTCAGACGGCGCCGGCGCGCGACAACCGCCTCTTTTTGCCGATTGCACGCTCGCAAGCTACCGGTACGACGAGGCTCGTGCTCCAGGTCGGTGACAGCCCGACCTTGTCGAATGCTCCAGCGCAGATCGCGCGCTGGCTTCGGTGGGTCGCATCGGGCGGAGCGAGCAACTGGACGATGACGTTTCGGGTCACCGTGATGGCCAATCGCCAAGGGAGAGGATGAATGCTCGGCGCGCTCATGCAGGAGTGGATTACGGTGCAAGGTGCCGCAGGTAAAAACCTCGTGCAATTGCCCCACAACTACGTCGATGTCACGTATCTGCAGGATCTCTGCTTTTGGATCGACGTCGCCACGGCCCAGAGCTCGTCGACCGTCCTGCTCTCTTTCCAGACGGCTCCTTTCAACGAAGATGCCCTGTTCCAAAATCTCGTAGCCAGCACGGATCTCAAGGTCATCGCAGGCACCGTCACACCCGTCGCCGCGCTCGCGCAGGACTGTGTGGTACCGCCCGCGCGATGGGTTCGGTGGAGCCTCACGAGCTCGGCAGCGTGGTCCGCCACCTTCCGCGTCTTCATGGCAGCCAACGACGTGAGGCCTTGATGCATTCCTTCGTTCTGCAGGACTGGGTCACGATTCGAGGCTCGTCCTCCGGACAGACGATCCTCCAAAGCTCGACCGACTACCTCGATCTACAAGACTTCGAGGACGCCGTTGCGTGGGTGGAGGTCCGTGAGATCACCAGCGCTGGAGGCACGATCTCGCTTGCCGTGCAAAGCGCTCCTCTGAAGGAAAACGCGTTCTTCACCCCTAACAATGTGAGTCCCACATCGTTGACGACGGTGGGGGTCGCCGTGGTTCCCATGGTCCTCAACGATCTAAAGCCCACGAACACGAACGGCGTGATCGCGATGCCTCTTTCACGCTGGCTGCGATGGCTCGTGGCTTCGGCTGGCACCTCCGGCACGTGGGACATCACGTTCCGTGTGCTCGTCGTCGCCCACTCCTACTCTCTTGCGAGCGCCTGACGATGGAGATCTTCACCCTCCAAGACT
>JAICXU010000909.1 GCA_025934595.1 Polyangiaceae bacterium
CGTGCTCGACGAGCTCGAGCAACAGGGCAATCCATCGCAGACGCAGCTCTTCGCGATGGCGCGCCGGGGGCTCGCCGGTGTGCTTCGGATCGCCGAGAGGCTCGAGATGGTCTCGCAGCTCGAGAGCGGCGCGTTGCAGCTCGATCCATCGCCGGTGGAGATCGCGCACCTCCTCAAGTCCGCGGTCGACGAAGCGTCTCTCCTGCAAAAACGAAAAGCGGTCCGCACGACGCTCGACGTCGACTCTGCGCTTCGTGCGACGTGCGACGCGCATTGGCTTCGCGCGACCATCGTCGAGATCATCGCCAACGCGATTCGACATGCGAAGACCTCCGTGCGTGTGTCGGCGGCACGCGAAGACGCACGCACGAAAATCGTCGTGGAAGACGATGGCTCCGGCTTCTCCGACGAAGCGCTCGAAGCGATAAGCGCGCCGCGCTTCTCTCGCGTGAGTCAGCGCCTCGGCCTCGGTCTCTCGCTCTCGATCGCACGTGATGTCGTTGCGAGCCACCAGGGAACCCTCACCTTCGGTCGCGCTTCGACCGCCGGCGGATCGACGCGCGGCGCGCGCGTGGAAATAACTCTTCCGTAGCCCGCGCACCTCATCGGCGTGCCCATGTGGCGCGATGGGACAACTGGTGTGCATCGCCACACGCTTGCGCTGATCCCACGGCAAAATAAGCGCATTTTCGAGGCGCTCAGGTCGTGGCATGCGCAGTGCTCTACGTCTCCCCGAACTCGAACTTCACATTCGAACTTCAAAGGAGAAAGGTCATGCTCAGCGCCGCACTCGCATTTTTCGTTCTGGCGGTCATTGCCGCGTTCCTCGGATTTTGGGGTCTCGCCGCGTCTGCTGCCGGCATCGCGAAGATTCTGTTCGTCGTCTTCCTCGTCCTCGCGCTCGTTACGTTCGTGATGGGTCGAAGAGTCGAAGTCTGACGCCACGCCGCTTCGCTCGAAGAGATTGAGGAGAATCGATCATGAACTGGGAACAAGTCGAAGGTGAGTGGAAGCAGGTAAAGGGCGCGGTCAAATCGAAGTGGGCCAAGCTGACCGACGACGACATGCAAAACGTCGCCGGCAAGAAAGACAACCTCGTCGGCAAAATTCAGGAGCGCTACGGCATCCTGAAGGACGAGGCCGAGAAGCAGGTCGATGAATGGATCACCAAGCTCGATCACAAGATGGGCGCGGCCACCGACAAGGCGAAAAACGCGAGCGGTCAAGCCCGCGGTGACGCCGAGATTCAAGCCGGCGTCCGGGGCGATGCGAACAGGAACGTCAAACGCAACTAGACCCGCCGCGCTGAACGGCGCGCGTCAGAACAAAAGGAAATGCCGTGACCGAGAGCGCCTCCCCGATGGAAGCCGTAGCACAAGAACGCGCCGCCGTTTATCTTGTCCCACCCGTGCCCTCGCGAGACGTGCAGATGACTGGAACGATACTCGTAGTGGATGACGATGAAAGCATGTGCGAGCTTCTTCAGCTCGCGCTCGAGCGCCAAGGACACAAGGTCGTGGCGCTCACATCAGCCCAAGAAGCCGTCGCTCGAATTGCAAAAGAAGATTTCGACGCCGTCTTCACCGATCTCGGAATGACCGAGATGAACGGGCTCGATCTCTGCGAGCGCGTGATCGGGACACGTCCCGACATGCCGGTCGTCGTCGTCACGGGACACGGCAGCATGGAATCCGCGATCCACGCGATGCGCGTGGGCGCCTACGACTTCATCACGAAGCCGGTGGATTCCAAGCTCCTCGCGCTCTCGGCTGCGCGTGCGGTCCAGCACCGCCGCCTGCGCAACGAAGTGAGGCGCCTCGAGCGCGTCGTGCAAGACGGGAATTTCTCTTCGGAGATCGTCGGCACGTCGAGCGCGATGCGCAAAGTGAACGAGCTCATCTCGCGCATCGCGGGCAGCGAAGCCTCGGTCCTCGTGCACGGCGAAACCGGCACCGGCAAAGAGCTCATCGCCCGCGCCATTCACGGGGCGAGCCCTCGTGCAAAAGGTCCGTTCGTCGCGCTGAACTGCGCCGCCGTTCCGCACAACTTGCTCGAGAGCGAGCTGTTCGGTCACGCGCGCGGCGCATTCACGGATGCGAAAGCGCAACGCACCGGTCTCTTCGTCGAAGCGAACG
>JAICXU010000178.1 GCA_025934595.1 Polyangiaceae bacterium
ATGACCGACCTCGTCGATCGCAACCTCGGTGATCGCCCGCATCTCGCCGTCGCTTGCGACAGCTCGACTACGAACGGCATTGCTGCATTCCTTTCCGCGCTCGCCGAGCTCGCCGTATCCGGAATCGCCGTCGACGCCCGCGCGATGCTGGCGGACCGCACCGCGAACGCGATCGCTCTCGACGTGCCGCGTGCGCCGTCGCCGACGGCGTGGATCGTCGACGGCCAAGCCGCGCGCCCCGTGCACGGGGAGCTGCCCGATCACGCGATGAAGATCGTGACCGAGCCGCTCGACATCGCCGTGGGCGACGCACCGGCGACGTCGGAGCGTGACGTGAACGTCGCCGATTACTTGCGGAGCATGCGCGAGCTCGTCGACTCGCAACGCGAGGTCATGCTGCGCTACCTCGGCGACGCTGCTCCCGCCGAAGCGCGTGTCGAAGCAGCGCCGAAGTCGCCGACGCCGCAAAAATCAGCGGCAAAGAAATCGAGCCGAAAACAAGCGGTTTCCGAAGCGCCCGCGGCCGCAGCCGCCCCGTCCCTCTCTCCGATGGAGACGCTCGTCTCCGTCGTCGCGCAACGCACGGGCTATCCGACCGACATGCTCGACTTGGATCTCGATCTCGAAGCCGATCTCGGCATCGATTCGATCAAGCGCATCGAGATCTTGGGCCTCGTCAGCGAGCGCCTCGGTTTGAAGCTCGTCGCCGGATCGAGCCGCTCGCAGATCATCGAAGAGCTCGCCACGGTGAAGACGCTCCGCGGAATCGGCACGTGGCTCGAGGGCCGTGTGTCGCCGAGCGGCACCGTGCTGAGCGCAGCGACTCCGACCTCCGAGCCGGATCTCGTCGCCGCGCCGATCTCCACCCGCGCGCCGACGCAGCGCTACGTGCTCGAGGTGAAGCCCGTCGCCCAAGCGAAGCCGAACTGCGTCACCGTGAAGGGCAAACGATTCGCGATCGCGCCGGACGATCGCGGCGTCGCCGCCGAGCTCGCGCGCATCCTCGAAGAGCGCGGAGCAAGGGCCACGATGATCACGGACGAAGAGAACCTCGGCGCCGTCGACGGCATGGTGTATTTGCGCACGCTCGCGAGCGAGTCGCCCGATGCGCTGAAAGGCTTATTTTCTCGCGCGAAAGCCGCTGTCGCAGGCAATGCGAAATGGATCGTCGCAGCGACGGGCCTCGGCGGCGACTTCGGACGTGCCACTTCCGCGTCTCCCGAAAGCGTCCTCACCGGCGGCGCGAATGGAATGTTGAAGAGCCTGCTCAAAGAGCAACCGGGCGTTCGCGTTCATGCGATCGATCTCGACCGCGACATCGCACCCGCCACGCTCGCCAACCAAATTTTCGCGGAGCTCCTCGCGGACGACAAGCGCGTCGAGGTCGGATACAAAAACGGCGATCGCCTCGCGCTCGAAGTCGTCTCGGACGCCGCGCCGCGCTCGACGCGGACGATCACGCTCGACGCGAGCTCGGTGGTGCTCGTCACCGGTGGCGCGCGCGGCATCACGGCAAAGATCGCGATCGCGATCGCCGAGAAGTTCAAGTGCTCGCTCGAGCTCGTCGGCCGTTCGCCAGCGCCCGGTTCGGCCGCCGACGAAGACCCGGCGATCGCAAATGCGCTGGAAATTACCGCTCTTCGTGAAGCGCTGATCGCACGCGCGAACGGCGCCGGCCCGACGACCCCCGCCGCCATCGATGCCGCGGCGCGCGAGATCCTCGGCGCGCGGGAGATCCGCGCGACCCTCGAAGCGATCCGCAAAGCCGGTGGCCAAGCGCGCTACCACGCGCTCGACGTCCGCGACGCAGCAAAGCTCGGTGACTTGATCGACTCCATCTATCGCGATCGCGGTCGCATCGACGGCGTCGTCCACGGCGCGGGCCTCATCGAGGACAAGCTCATCGCGCAAAAGACGAGCGAGTCGTTCGATCGCGTCTTCGACACGAAAGTGCAAAGCGCGCTCACGCTAGCGAGGAAGCTCCGCGACGGAACCCGCTTCATCGCATTCTTCTCGAGCGTCTCGGGCGCGTTCGGCAATCGCGGGCAGACCGATTACGCCGCTGCGAACGCCGCGCTCGATTCCCTCGCGCATCATCTTCGCGCAACGCGAAATACGCGGGTTTTGTCGGTGAATTGGGGACCTTGGGCCGGCGCCGGCATGGTCCGACCCGAGCTCGAAGCGGAGTACGCACGCCGTGGTGTCGCGCTCATCGCACCCGACGACGGCGCGGCGCGATTCCTCGACGAGCTTCTCGGCGGCGACGACACGCAGGTCATCTTGACGGCTGCATCGCCGGAGGCTCTCGCGTCGTGAGCGCAGCGCGCGGCCTGGACGTCGCCGTCATCGGCATGGCGTGCACGTTCCCGGGCGCGCGCGATCTGACAACGTTCTGGCGAAACGTCGAATCCGGCTTCGACGCCATACGCGAGGTGCCGCCGACCCGATGGGACCCGTCGCACTACGATCCCAGCTCGTCGTCTCCCGACCGCTTCTATTGCATCCGCGGCGGCTTCATCGACGAGCTCGCCGATTTCGACCCTGCCGCGTTCGGCATCATGCCCGTCGCGGCAAAGGGCGCCGAGCCGGACCAGCTCCTCGCGCTCGCGTGCGCGACGCGCGCGCTTCGGGATGCCGGATACGAAAATAGGCCATTTCCCCGGGAGAAAACGGGGGTCGTGCTCGGACGCGGAAATTACGCGGGCGCCGGCCGCACGCGTCTCGCGGACTACGTGCGTACCGCCGAGCAGCTCGTCGTCGCGCTGCGATCACTGCTTCCGAAGGTCTCCGAAGAAGATCTCGAACGCGTGAAGCGAGACTTCCAGAGCAAGCTCGATCCGGTCGGGCCCGACACCGCGATCGGGCTCGTTCCGAACCTCACCGCGTCGCGCGTGTCGAGCCGCCTCGATCTCCACGGCTCCGCATTCACCGTCGACGCCGCGTGTGCGAGCTCGCTCGTCGCCGTCGATCACGCGTGTGCAGAGCTCGCGAGCGGACGCAGCGACATGATGATCGCGGGCGGCGTCCAAGTCTGCCACGACGAGACGTTCTGGAGCGTGTTCACGCAGCTCGGCGCCCTCAGCCGCAACCAGAAGATTCGACCTTTCGATCGCCGCGCCGACGGCCTCCTCATCGGCGAAGGCGTCGGCGTGCTCGTGCTCAAACGTCGTGAAGATGCGGAAAAAGCGGGGGATCGTATCTATGCGGTCATTCGCGGCACCGGCGTGTCGAGCGACGGCCGCGGCAGCTCGCCGATGGCCCCGCGCGCGGAAGGTCAGCTCCTTGCGCTCGAACGCGCGTGGAGCATGGCCGATCTCGATCGCGCGAGCGTCGGTCTCGTCGAAGCGCATGGCACGGCGACGCCTGCCGGCGATGAAGCCGAGATCGAGACGCTGCGAAAATTCTTCGGTGCCGCGCCCGATGCGGACGTCGTGCTCGGCTCGGTGAAGTCGATGATCGGACACACGATGGCGGCGGCGGGCATCGCGGGTCTCATCAAATCCATTCTCGCGATCCACCACCGCACGTTGCCGCCCACGCTCCACTGCGAGGAGCCCCGGGCCGAGCTCGCCGGCTCCCGCTTCCGCGTGCTTTCGAAATCCGAGCCGTGGAACGGAGACGCTCGGCGATGCGCGGCGGTGAGCGCGTTCGGATTCGGCGGCATCAATGCGCACGTCGTCGTCGAAGAACACGACGTTTCGCGCAGGAAAATAAGCGATTTTCCCGTCTCCACGCAGCTGGTCGAAGAGATGGCGATCTACTCCGCCACGTCGCGCGACGCGCTCCTCGCAGATCTCGCCGACGATCGCCGCCGTGCCGACGGCGGTCCCGAGCGACTCGTCCTCTTCGGTCCGACACCCGAACGTCTGCGTCGAGCGACCGAGATCGTGGAACGCGGTCGCACGTGGCGCGGTCGCGAAGGCGTTTGGTTCTCTGCGGAGCGTCAGCTCGAAAAAGGAAAAATCGCATTTCTCTTCCCCGGCGTGAGCGCGACGTTCGAGCCGCGCGTCGAAGACGTGGCGCGCCACTTCGATCTTCCCGTTCCGAAGCACCTCGCCCCCGCGAACCTCGAGGAGACCGGGTTCGGCATCGTCGAGGTGAATCGTCTGCTCGATCGCGCCGTACGTGCGCTCGGCATCGCGCCGCACTTCATCGCAGGTCACAGCATCGGCGAATGGAGCGGCATGGTGTCGTCCGGAATTTTGCCGGAGCGCGAGCTCGACGGATTCGTTTCGAGCTTGAAAAAAGGCACTTTGAAGGTGCCTGGCGTCGTCTTCGCGGCCGCAGGATGCAGCGCCGAACGCGCGCACGAAGCGATGGCCGGCCTCGATCACATCGAGCTGTCGCACGACAACTGCCCGCACCAAGTCGTCTTCTGCGGCAAGGAAGGATCGGTCGACGTCGCGCTGGCGAGCCTTCGCGACGACGGCGTCCTCTGCGAGAAGCTCCCGTTCCAATCGGGGTTCCACTCCTCGCTCTTCGCCGATTATCTCGAGCCCCACAGAAAAAATTTCGCGGGCATCGGTCTCGAGCCGCCGAAGGCACGCATGATCTCCGCGACCACGTGCCGGCCGTATCCGAAGACGGTCGAGGGGATCCGCGAGCTCGCGATCGAGCATCTCGTGAAGCCGGTTCGATTCCGCGAGATGGTCGAAGCCCTTTACGACCACGGTGCGCGCGTGTTCGTGCAAGTCGGAACCGGAACGCTGGTCTCGTTCGTCGAGGACACACTTCGCGGCAGACCGCATCTCGCGATCACGGCAAACGCGAAAGATCGACCTGGCCTCGATCAACTGCGCAGGCTGGCTGCCGCCCTCTTCGTCGAAGGCGGCGCGATTTCGTGGGGAAAAATCGGCATTTCGACGACGGCGAAGCGCGCGCCTCTGAAGCTCGCGCTCGGGGTGCCGCTCGTCAAAGATCTCACCCCGCTCGGCGTTCCCGAAGACCGTCCCACCGCACGAGAGCTCGAGACCTCGGCCGAAGACGTGCTGCGTGGCGTACCGAGCGAGATCGCGCGCGAGTTCCAGAATGTGCTGAAGGGCGTCGTCGACGCAGGACGCAGCGTGGCGCGCGCGATCACGAAGAACGAGACGCGCCTCGAGTCGCGCGAGTCACGCACGAAGCTGCCGCTCTCGATCGATGCGTATCCCGATCTCCTCGATCATTGCTTCTTCCGCCAGCCCGAAGGTTGGATGAACGTGAAGGACCGGCATCCGGTCGTGCCGATGACGGCGTCGATCGATTGGATGATCGACGCCGCGCTCGAGCTCGTGCCGGAGCGAGTCGCCGTCGGCATCGAGAACGTGCAGGCGCTGCGGTGGATGATCGCGTCGACGCCGATCGAGATCGACGTGCACGCAAAGTTCGACGGCAAGGATCGCGTGTCGGTCGTGCTGCACGATCAAGAAGCCGGCTACATCGAGGGAACGGTGATTTTGGCCGAGAAATACGCGGATCCGCCGATCTTCGAAAACAAGGCGCTCACGCGCGCGCTGCCGCCGGACATCGACGCGAACGAGCTCTATTCGGATCGTTGGATGTTCCACGGCCCGGCGTATCGCGGCGTGACGCAGCTCGATGCGATCGGTGACGACGGAATCGTCGGCGCCATCGAAGCCCGCCGCGCGCCCGGGGCGCTGCTCGACAACGCGGGCCAAATCTTCGGCTTCTGGGTGATGACGAAGAACGACACGAACCGCATGGCGCTTCCCGTACGCGTCGATCGCATCGATTTCTACGGCCGGAGACCGAAGCCCGGCGAGCGATTCGCCTGCGACGTTCGCATCGAAAAACAGGATGAAAAGGCGGTCGTCGCGAACATTCGGCTCGCGCAGCACGGACGCGTCTGGGCCGACATTCGCGGCTGGGAAGATCGCCGCTTCGACACCGACGCGCAGCTCTGGCCCGTGATGATCTTCCCCGAGCAGAATCAGCTCGCGAAGACGATGCCCGAGGGCTTCACGCTGTTCGAGGACGTCTACAAATCGGCGAGCACGCGCGATCAGCTCGCGCGCCGTTATCTCGGCGAGTGGGAGCGCTCGCAATACGAAGGCAAGGGTCCGCGCGCGCAGCGCTCGTGGCTGTCGGGTCGCATCGCCGTCAAGGACGCCGTTCGCAATTTGCTCTGGAGCCAGGAGCGGCATCAGGGATCGCCGCAAAGCAGCAAAACGCCTATTTTCCCGATTGAAATCGAGATCTCGAACGACGCGGAAGGCGGCCCCATCGCCGAGTGCGCGCACGAGAGAGACGTGCGCGTCTCCATTGCGCACAAAGACGATCTCGCCATCGCAATGGCGACGATCGGCAAGCGCGTCGGCGTCGACGTCGAAAAGATCGCGCCGCGCGAAAAGAGCTTCGAAGAGCTGTCGTTCTTGCCCGAAGAGATCGCGCTCGTCGACGCGAGCGCGCACGACGAGTGGATCACGCGTCTCTGGTGCGCGAAAGAAGCAGCCGCGAAAGCCAAGGGCACGGGCCTCGTCGGCAACCCGCGGCGCTTCGTGGTACGCGATCGATCGGGCGAGCGCCTTCTCGTGGACGAGACGCTCGTCGAAACCCGTCGCCACGGCGACTACATTCTTGCGTGGACGACGATATGAATCGACGAGAAGAAGTTTTGGAAGAAGTCGCAGCGCTCGTTCGCGAGGTGATCGGCGAAGAGTGGGCGGGCGACATTCCGATCACGATGGCGAGCTGGTTGAGG
>JAICXU010000960.1 GCA_025934595.1 Polyangiaceae bacterium
CGCGCGATGACGCTCCTCGAATGGGAAGACTCGAACGAGTCGCGCGATCGCGGGAAACGCGCCGTCGATGCGCTCGTGGCGGGCGGATACGTCATTCGCGAAAATACGCTTCTTTTTCCGCCGAAAATGCACGCGAGCGAAGAGCGCCTCGCGAAACGGGTTCTCGATCTCGCATCGTCGAGAGGCGCGCCGCTCGCCGGCGCCGACGAAGCGATCGCGGCGTTCGAGCGATCGGCGCGCGTGGAGCTCGCGGACGAGCAGCGCGATGCCGTGCGTGCGGCCGCCACCGAATCGATCTTGGTCGTGACCGGCGGACCGGGCGTCGGCAAGACGACGATCGTGCGCGCGATCTTGGCCGTGCTCATGCGCGCGGGTATCGCCGTGCGACTCGCTGCGCCGACGGGACGGGCCGCGAAGCGATTGTCGGAGGCGACAGGTGGACGCGCCTCGACGCTGCATCGCTTGCTCGAGTTCGATCCGAAGCGAGGCGATTTCAAACGCAACGCGCAGACGCCAATCGACGCGGGAGCGCTCATCGTCGACGAAGCTTCGATGATCGATCTCGCGATGGCGGACGCGCTTTTCCAGGCCATTTCTCCAGGAACGCGCGTCGTGCTCGTGGGCGACGTCGACCAGCTTCCGAGCGTCGGCGCCGGTGCGGTGCTCCGCGATCTCATCGCGTCGGGTGCTGCGCCGTGCGTTCGTCTCACGCACATCTTTCGCCAGGCGGCAGCGAGCTTCATCGTGAAGAACGCGCACCGCATCAACGCCGGCGAGCCACCGCTCTCTCCGCCCGAGTCGCGCGATTTTTTCGTGGTGGAGCGAAAAGAAGCGGAGGCCGCGCGCGCGACCATCGTCGAAATGGTCGCATCGCGCATTCCCGCGCGCTTCGGTCTCGATCCCATTCGCGACGTGCAAGTGCTCGCGCCGATGCACCGCGGGGCGGCGGGATCGCTCGCGCTCAACGAAGCCCTGCAACATGCGCTGAATCCGCATGCAGCGGGAATCGCGCGCGGCCCCACCACGTTCCGCATCGGGGACAAAGTGATGCAGCTCCGGAACGACTACGATCGCGACGTCTTCAACGGTGACGTCGGCATCGTGTCGAGCGTGAACGTCGACGAGAACGAGCTCGTCGTTCGTTTCGACGACGCGCGCGACGTTCCGTACGACGCGGCCGCGCTCGACGAGCTCACGCTCGCATATGCGTGTAGTATACACAAATCGCAAGGCAGCGAATATCCCGCGGTCGTGATCCCGCTGCTCACCTCGCATTTCGTCATGCTGTCTCGAAACCTGCTCTACACCGCCGTCACGCGCGGAAAGCGGCTCGTCGTGCTCGTGGCGGATCCGCGTGCGCTCCAGCTCGCCCTCGCCGAGGATCGCCGCGGGGAGCGGAAAACCACGCTCGAACGCCGATTGCGGGCGCAAAGGGAGAGCGCAATCTCGACGCCCGTCCAGACCCGGCTCGTGTGAAGATCTGCGACGCGCCGGTTGACGCGCGAGGGATGGCTGGAAAAGATGGTAGCGACATGATTCGCCGATTTTTGGTGGGCCTCGTGCTCGGTGCGCTCATCGGAGCGATCGCCGCGGCCGCGCTCATCAAAGGGCTCGGCGTCGTGTCGTTCGGGCTCCTCTTTGCGCTCGCCGCCGCTGCTGTCACGGGCGCGGTCGTCGGCCTCGTCGCGGGCAAACCGATCTGGGCCAGCGGCGCGAAGATCGAAGCGGGGTTGAAAGCGGCTGCCGGCGCAGTGCTCGGCGTCGTCGCCATGCTGCTCGTTCGAAAATTTCTCGGCGAATCGATCGACCTCTCCCATTTCGGAGCGGGCGCGGGAACGATCGGCGATCTTCCGGCGACGTCGTTGCCCCTCGTCGCAGCGGTGCTCGGCGGCTTCTTCGAGGCCGACAACACGCCCGAAGCAAAAAGTGACAAGGCGCCGGCATCGACGTCGGCGGCCGACAAAAAACGCGTCGACGTGAAGATGCGCGCCCCGTCCG
>JAICXU010001034.1 GCA_025934595.1 Polyangiaceae bacterium
CCGCGTCGATCTCGTTCGCGGCGATCCCCGACGACGAGCTCGCGGCTCTCGAGAAGCGCTGCCCTTCTCGCGTGCCCATGCGCGCGATCGCGCGGTTCGTGCGAGCGAAGGGCGCCGAGATCAGCGCGAAGACGTGAGCACGCAGATCCGAGCGCTTCTCGAAGCGACGATCACTGCGCGATGACGATGTCGTCGGCCGTGCGTGGCGCGATGTGGTAGCTGAAAAACCACGTGACGATTCCGGTGAGCGAAGCGACCTTCGTTCCCGGCGCATACGCATTCACGTCGAGCGGCATGAGCTCGTTCGACATCGTCGCGGAGCCCGCCGCGTTCGTGCAGTCGGTCGCGAGGGCACCGGTGGTGCGACCTTTCGACGTGGAGAGCCCGTCGCAGAGCACGACGTTCTTCACCGTCACCAGCATGTTTTCCCACTGGTAGCCGGTCGCGTAGTTGTTGTCGTTCAAATCGCCGACGTCGATCTGCATAGGATCGGGCGTCTTGAACTCGTAGCGGAACGTGGCCGTGGGCTTCGAGATCTGCGGAAGCACCTCGCCGGGATTGAACACCGCGGCGCCGATGGAGCTCTCGGTCACGTACTGGCCGAGCAGATCGAGCGTGTCACCGGGGACGACGCGAAGATCGGACGGAACGAACGCGGGGCTATAGAGGCTCGTCCCCGAAAACGGAGCTTGCGAGCCGATGTCTTGCACGTACACGGTGCCGCGGCTCTTGCCGTCTTGCGTTTCATCGTACGTGTCGATCGTGAGGACGACGGCGCCGCTGATGCTCACCGTCGCGCCGTTCATGTTCTTCGCGGGATCGACGACGTCGCGAATGTGGACGCCCGTGCCGATCGAGCTCGGATTCGGCTTCGACCCTGCGTCGCCGTCGCGGCTACCGCACGCCACGAGCGAAGCTCCAATCGACAAAATGAGAACCGCGGGAAAACGCATTTCCCGCGGACTCTAGCTCAGCTCCTGGCCGAGCGCACTTCGGATCAAGCGGCGGCGAGCACCGATTCGAGACGCGTGCGGATCTTGTGCTTCTTCGAGTAGACCGTCTTCACGCTGATGCCGAGCTTCGCGGCAATCTGCACCGGGTCCATGCCCTCGCCGAAGTAAAGCGCGGCGAACGCGCGGTCCCGGTCGCTGAAGTCGGCGAGCATTTCTGCCGCGATTTCCGCGCGCTCGTGATCGGAGGTCGTCTCGAACGGATCGGGAAGGTCGCACACGAGCTCGCTCGCTTCGCTGAGCGTCGTCTTCGAGGGCTCGCGTTTCAGCGCACGGAGATAATCGTACGCGCAGTTGATCGCGAGGAGGCCGATCCAGCTCGAGAAGCGATTGCCGCGCTCGGGATCGAACGTGCGGAGCTTGTACTTGTCGTTCGCGAGGAGCGAGAGCATCAGCTGCGCGTGGACTTCGCGGACGTCCTCGGCCGACACGACCGACGTGAAGCGGCGCGTGACCTTCAGGATGCAGCGGTGGACGAGGCGGCTGTACTTCTCTTGGAACGTGCGCCAGGCGCGGCCGTCGTTCGCGATCATCGCGCGGACGAGAGCCTCGTCGTTCGCCTTCTCCGTGAGCTTCTCGAGATCCTCCGCCGAGAGCTTCATCGCCGGAAAAACGCCCGACTGCTCGCACGGATCCACCTCGCGACCACCCATCATCTCGACCGCTTCGTTCGTCACAAGCTTCACTTTCGAATTCCTCCCGTAAGAGCGGGTTGCGTCCCGCACACGGTGAGGCCCTAAGCAGCCGTCGTGCCAGCGCCGAGCGCCCGGTTTTTTCCCGCGAAAAG
>JAICXU010000546.1 GCA_025934595.1 Polyangiaceae bacterium
GTCACGGCGAGCGCGACGAGGAGGAGCGACTTTGTCAGAAGAGGGCGCGGACCATCAGCGTGCAGGTGTGGGCGGCTTTCGGCGGCCCGTCGATGAACTCGATCGCATACCGCTTACCGCGCGCGCAATCGTTCAAGCAAAAACCTTCGATGAGCCCCCACTCGAAGTTGCGCGGATAGGGCGTTTCACAACGGACTTCGATCGTGTTGTCGGCGAGACGCTTCGAGTAGTAGTGACCCACGTCGCCGCGGTGATTCGCGTAATAGACGTGATCGAGTGAGAGAAGAATGCTCTCCGTGTCGCCTTCGGGGATGGCCGCAGTCTCGATGATGTTCCGCCCGACCTCGCGCAGCTTGGAGCGGCCCACGACCCCTTCGATTTCGCGAAGCGCATCGAGCCAGTCCTGCACCAACACGAATTTGTCGGGCCGAAGGTCTTCGATTTTCAGATCATGCTTCTCGACGATGCGGCGCCCGATCGCAGGCACGAGCTTGAAGGCATCCAACGTCGCGCGGACGTTGGCGGCGCGAACGAGAGCCATCGGATCAGGACATACGAATTCCATGGTTTCTCACACTGGTTGGCTCATTCCTGCGGAACGTCGGAACGCGCGATTGTCCGCTACCTCAGGCGAGATCGCGCGGCAAGCCTCGACTCACACTTGTGGCGGTGCACCCTCTCGTGTGTCAGCGCGCCACATGATATCGCGGCAATTCTCGCTTCTCCGTGGCATCGAGCGCGGCACGCCTACTGCACCGTCCTCCGGTGGAGGCGCGGGGTATGCAGCGAGAAGACAATCGAATGGCGGGGCCCCGCAGGAGCGACATTCGATCGACATTGCGCTCACGATCGACGGAAGCGCTACGAACGCTCCCTCGTGTGCTCATCGCCCAAGAGGACGCGAAAGCACTGGATGGCCTCGCGGAGCTCTTCTCGGGTCGCTACGCGATCACGCGCGCACATGACGGAGAGAAGGCGCTCGAGCTTCTACGTGAAGAGGAGCTCGATCTCGCGATCCTCGATCAGCATTTGCCGGTCTACGGCGGCATCGAAATCGTCGAGCGACTCGTCCTCGATGATCGCGTGCCTCCGTCGTTCATGTTCCTCTCCGAGCAAGCGAGCGCGGAGGAACGCGTGCACGGGCTCGCGCTCGGCGCGGCGGATTTCGTGATGAAACCCGTGGATCCCGAGGAGCTCCTCGCGCGCGTCGCACGCATCATCGCCGGCGTGCAACGAGAACGATCGCTCGCCGCAGATGCGTTGAGCGATCCGCTCACGGGGCTCGCGAATTATCGGGCTCTCATGCGGAATTTGCAGCTCGAGCTCGAACGCGCGCAACGTTACGACACCGCGCTCAGTCTGCTGACGATCGACCTCGATGGCCTGAAGTCGATCAACGACGAGCTCGGTCACTGCGCGGGGAACGACGCGATCAAGCTCGTGGCATCGGTGCTTCAATGCGCGGTGCGACGCTTCGAAACGGTCGCAAGGCAGGGCGGCGACGAGCTCGCGGTGCTCCTACCGAACACGACCCTGCGCGACGCCGTGCATTTGGCCGAGCGTCTTCGAGGTGAGGTCGAGCGACGATCCATTTGCGGACGTCCACTCTCCGTCAGCGTGGGAGTCGCCTCTCGTGAGATCGGCGATTCGCCGACCAACGCTCGTGATCTGATCGAGGCGAGCGACCAGGCGCTCTATTGGAGCAAACGTGCTGGACGCAACTGCGTAAGTGGGAGTCGACGATGAGCATGCCCATGAATGCCGCGACGCAAATCGCGATGGATGACATCAACAAGCAGGCTTGGAGGGATCCCTCTACCGTCGACATGTTCTCCAAATTGGAGGGTTGGACCGATCCTGGAGAGCGCGCAGCCGTATTGTCGATCGCCGAGGAGATCCAAGGTAAACCCATCCTCGACCTCGGTGTAGGTGCGGGCCGAACGGTGCCGCTCCTCCGCGCCATCAGCGAAGATTACGTGGCGCTCGACTACACGCCGGAGCTCGTCGCCGCGTGCAAGCGGAAGTATCCCGACGTGCGTGTCTTCGGTGGAGACGCGCGTGTTCTCTCTCGCTTCCCGGACGCGTCTTTTCAGCTCGTGATGTTCAGCTTCAACGGCATCGACGCCGTCGATCCACAAGGGCGAAAAAAAATCCTCGACGAGGTGTTTCGCGTGCTCCGCCCCGGAGGCATCTTTCTCTTCTCGGCTCACAATCGAGAAGGACCGGGCAACGGTGAGAAGCTCAGCTTCGGCGTCCATCGGACGCGGAATCCCTTCAAGCTCGCGTGGCGTCTCGCGCACGCGGCGCTCCACTTGCAACGAACGCTGCGCAACCACGCGCGCTATGCGAAGCTCGGCTTCGACGGCGACGGTTACTCGATAAAAAACGCCTCCGCGCACGATCACGGGATCGTCATCTACTACACGTCACTCGACCATCAGATGCGCGAGCTCGAGCAAGCAGGGTTTCGCCCGGGCACCGCCGTCTTCAGCAACGACGACGGACGGCGCATTCAGATGGGTGACGATGTCACCAAGCCGTGGTGGTTTCACTTCATCGCGCGCAAGTAGGGCGAGAGCGCATCCGCGGACCGCATGGGCTCGCCGCGCGCGGTTGCATTTTTTTTTACGCGCGTGGTGACGCTTCTTGCGACTCGCGACCTTTTCGCCACGCGAATTCGCTGAAAAACGCGGCGAAAAGATGCCGGACCGATCGTTGCTTTATGAGCGAGCATGATTACACGAAGGCTCGCTCTCGCGATCGTTCTCGGACCGTTCGTGCCTCTTGCGTGCTCGTCGTCCTCGAACGGCAGCGGCACCGGAACCACGGACAACACTGCTCCCCTCCAGCTCACGGTTTCGCCGAGCGAGGGAGCCCATCCCATCTCTCCTCTCATCTATGGCGTCAACGGCGCCGCCGCGGCCCGTTCCGTCAAGGCGACGGCGGTGCGCCTCGGAGACAATCCGATTCCCGCCTACAACTGGGAGATCAATGCCACGAACGGCGGTAAACCCGAAGGGTTCGTGAACCGCGCGGAGAGCGCGAGTGGAGATCCGGGAGGTGCATTCAAAGAAATCCTGGATGCCGCATCCTCCAACGGGGCGACAGCGATCGTCACCATACCAGTAGGAGACTACGTCGCCGCCGATACGCAACCGGGCGACGTTCACACCACGGCGAACTTCCTCACGACGCGATTCAAGAAGAACGTAGCCACCAAGGGCACCGCGTACGCGCTGACCCCCGACACCACGGACGACTCCGTGTACGAGGACGAGTTCGTCAACTGGGTGAAGAACACGGCCGGATCGACACCCGTGATGTTCGGGCTCGACAATCAGCCCGAGCTCTGGTCTGAGGATCACTCCGAGATTCATCCGGCGCCGATCACGTACAGCGAGCTCATCGATCGCGACACGAGGTTCGCAAAGGCCATCAAGGCGGCTTGGCCGGGCGTGCAAGTCACCGGGTCGGTCGACTACGGCTGGCAAGGTTTCGTGAACCTGCAGAACGCGCCGGACTCGGCAAGCAACGGCGACTTCCTGAGCTACTACCTCGAGCAAATGAAGGCTGCGGAAAGCGCGAACGGCCAACGTTTGCTCGATTATCTCGACATTCACTGGTGGCCCGAGGCGCAAGGCGGCGGTATGCGCGTGATCGTTCCCGATGCCAGCCCCGAC
>JAICXU010000379.1 GCA_025934595.1 Polyangiaceae bacterium
AATCGAAAAACCAGTGAAGCAGCGGAGCGTTTCAACGAACGCCGCCGCCGCGAAGACGAAGCTCCGCGCTTGAAGACCGAATTTCCGACGCTGCAATCGCTCGCGCTCGAGATTCGGGAGACGAGCGCGGGCGCGGCGACCGCTTCGTCACCGATGCACATCCGCCGAATCATGGTCGACACGGCACCGGCGCTCTTCGTCGTGCCGTGCGGCGATGCGCGCTGCCAACACGGAGGTCACGACATCACCTCCGTGCTTCGTTCTCATCTGCGATCGCACAAGACGCGATTCGAAGGCGAGCACGAGTGCCGCGGATCCACCGACGACGCGATGTGCTCGCGCGTGCTTCGTTTCGTGGGAACCGCGACGTACGCTTAGAGGTCGGGCGTTTTCGAGAGCTACGCGACGACGCGCGCCTCGAGCCCGTCGCGGTCGAGCGCGTTCGCAGCTCCTTGTTCCGACAACGTGAGGCTCATCGCGCCCGTCGCCGACACACGTACGGTGAGCGCGATCTTCGGAACGCCGCGCGGGGCACGTTGCTGAAGTGGAAATGAGAAGCTCGTGATCGCATCGCTGCCCTGCACGAGGCTCACTTCGAGCGTCTCTTGATTATCGCGGCTCGTGGAGAGCGTGAGCGTTTGGTGAATCGGCACGGGCGCGTTCGCTTCGAGCAGTGGAACCTTGCGCGACGTCTGCGTCACGAACGCAATGGTGTCGGCGAGCCGCGTCCCGCTCGCCATCGGCGGCTTCGCGATTCGTGCGGGCTCGTCGATGCGCGTCTGCGCGCCGCAATACGTGCACGTCGAGATGGGGCCCATGTCGAGACGAAGCGGTGCGAGACAATTCGCACATCGCAGCATCGTGGCAGTCATGACGTACGAGAATACATGAGCGGCGAGCGCGGTCGTCGGCCTAGGCGACGAGCCTCGCGTGCGCGCTAACGGTGTTTGCATCCCGGCCAACAGCACGGCCGTCGTTTGCCCTCGTCGAGCTCCTCGAGCGTTCGGCGAATGCGGCGCTTGCGCGTCGTCTCTTGCTTCGCGTCCTCGACCCAGCAGATGAACTCGTTGCGTGCGAGCGGCGTGATGTCCATCCACTCCGCGAACGCCGACGTGCTCGCGGAGAGCGCGTCGCGCAAATCGGCGGGCATCTTGTGCACGACGCCGCCGGGTACGCGCTGCCTGGTCATGACGACAAGTAGAAACGCGAGCCGGCGGCCGCGGTCAAGCGGTTGGCTGAAAGTGCAGCCTCGTGACACCCGATGCGAGGAGCTTCACGTCGATCACCCGCACAGACGCGGGCGATGTCGGCGCGGCGAGCAGCGTCGTGCCGGCGCCCAAGAGCACGGGGTGGATCCACACGTGACATTCGTCGATGAGCCCGAGAGCACCGAGCGCGTGCGCGAGCTTTCCGCCGCCGACGATCGCGATGCCCTTGCCAGGCGAACGCCGCAGCGTCGCGATTTCCTCCGCGAGGTCGCGCCCTGCGAGCCGGGCGTGCGTCCAGTCGACCGAATCGAGCGTCGTGGAGAAGACGACCTTCTCCGTTCGCTCCGCGAAGCGCGAGAACGTGGCCTCCAGCTCGGAGCTCGACGTGGCGCGGGTCGGCCAGAATCGCCGCCACAATTCGTAGGTCACACGACCCATGAGGAGCGTGTCCACCGAATCGATCACGCGCATCATTTCTCGGCGATGCTCCTCCGCATGCACCTCGTTCTGGGTCGGCGGGAGCCAACCGGCCGCAGCGTATCCATCGAGACTCACCCCCATGAACAGCGTCACTTTTCGCATGATCGTCGTGACCTCCTATTCGTGCGACGAACATGGCTGGCCGAAATCGACAGCCGGTTTGCGCTCGGGTGGAAAAAAGCGGCCCCTCACTCCATCCAATATTCGAGCGTCCACGTTCCCTGCTTGCCGAGCTCCGCCTCGAATCCGCCTTCGCCGCGAAGCGCATGCAGCTCGCCCGTGCCGGAGCCCGGCACGACGAACCATGTGCACCTCAAGACAGGCCGCGTGAGCGTGCCTTCGTTCTGCAGGAGAAAGGAGCCGCGGCGGCCGTCGAGCGTTCCCATCACGCGTTGCATGCCGCATTCGCTCGCCGATCCATCTGCGCGCTCGGCCTGGAGAGATCGCACCGTGCTCTCGGCTTCGATGTCACCCGTGAACGTTTCGCGAATGTGCACCTCGGTGAGCGTCGGCCCCTCGGCGGGCGCGTCGTAGATCGTGGGCTCGTAGCTCTTCACGGTCGTCTTTCCGGTCAGCTTCTTCTTCGTCATGGTGGCCTCCGGATCACAACGTGATTGGCTCGAATCAGCGCGTCCAGAGAGTGGACGCATCACACGTCAGCCCCCATCGGCGATGACACTCGCTGGCAAGCAGCACACGGCGGCGCCGCTGCAACCGTTCGATTGACCGTTCGTCAACGATGCATCGGGACACGAGCCGCCCGGCCCGAAGGTGACGCACGACCCGCCCAACGTAGCGCACGCGCTCGCATCTTCATCGACGCTGCAATAGTTGGCGAGCCTCGCATGGCAGTCGTCTTGATCCGCTTTCGAGCAGGATGCGCAATCGATCTGCGTGCCGTCCGACACCTTGAAATACATCGAGATGCAGTTCCCCGAAGTGTCGTTCACCTCGCAGTTCGATGCCGTCAGACCTTTCGTTCCGTCGCCGCAGGCCACCGCGGGCGTCGAATCACAGGCGACGCCGGTCGAATCGTCGGAGCTCGTGCAGGCGACGCCAATGACGGTGGTGACGATCCCGACGCCGAGGATCCAGAGCCATGTCGTTCGTCCCCGCGAAAATGAATTTTTCATGTCTCTCCCTTACGGACGACGCCCTCGAAAGTATTGCCCGAGCAGGGTATCGCCGACGGCGCCCCTCGTCAGCGAACGCGTCGGGACACGAGCCGGCCGGCGCGAAGTGATGACGCGTCGTCCTTCCGCGCGTCACTCGCGCTTCTTCTCGCGCAACGCGGGCGTCAGCGCCACGCCGAACAGCAATCCTTCCGGCGAGAGAAATCGGCTCACCGTCTGTCCCCACGGCTCCTTCTTGTTCCGCACGAGCGCGCGGTAGCCACGTTTCTCGAGATCCGCGGTCGCGTCCTCGACGCTCGCGACATCGACCTCGAGCCACGCTTGCGGCACCGGCACATCGTCCGGCCACGTGTCTTTGCCGAAGCACGCCTGCGCAGCGTGCTCGAGCGGCCAGAGCGCAAACGTCTTCGCGCCGTCGAGCGCCTCGGTGTGGAGGTAGCCGCCGTGCTCCTCCTTGAAGCGGATGCCGAGCGAGTCGAGATAGAACGCACGCGATTTCGATGCATCACGAACGACGGGGCCGAAGCCGGCGATGAAGAGGACGTCGATGCTCATCGCGTAAGAGAAGATCGCGGAGCGGAAATGTTCAAGCGCGAACACGCGAGCTCGATTCCCTCCTTGACCATCCGCATGAAAGGCGTTCCCTTCAGCGCGATCGAGGCTTCATGACCGACGTCGACACCTATCGCGAAGAGTGGGCCAGGTTCCGTCGCTATGCGATGTGGAATCTGGCGCTGCTCCCGGCGATGCTCATCGTGCCGTTCCTCGCGCTGGTCTTCAATCGCGAGCTCTCCGCGATGCACATGCTCATTCCCGCGTTCGTCGTCGTGGGCGCGCTCTACGTCGGATTCATCGTCGCGAATTACAAGCTCCGGCAATGGCGCTGTCCGCGATGCAATCGTCTGTGGATATTCACGACCGGCATCTTCGCGAAGTGTCGCGTCTGCGGGCTCGTGCGAGGCACGCCGAGCACCGCCGCGTGATGCGCGCCGCTCCGCTTCTTTTTCTCGCGCTCGCAGCCGCGTGCCATCCGACGTCCTCGCAGCGCGCCGATGCGGCGCCGGCGCGGACCGTCGTCGTGCACGTGCCGGGCGCGTTGCGGATCGCGCGGGGCCTCGGCACCTTGACGGTCGAGATCGATCCGGCGTCGCGCGCCGACACCGACGTCGCCGTCGATCCGGACATGCTGCTCGGCGTGGAGTCTTCATTGAAAGTATTCGCGCCGGGCCACGAGCAAACGGCCGGCGAGCGACACGGGTTCGCGTCGGGTGCGAGCTTCGACGTCGGCGCGTCGACGTGGAGCCTCGCGCAGGACGGGATCCCTCGCGGCGACGAGAGGTACGTCGCCGAGATGACGCTCGTCCTCTTCGAGACGGACGTGCGACCCGGTCACGACTGGGATCCGCACGCAGGCCATTTCAAGGCGCTTCTCACGAGGACGATCCGGCAGGCGGAGGAGTGAGCCTTCGGCGAGATTCCGATCATGCCGCGACGACGAACAAACGCCGCGAAGCCCGAAGCCCGGCACCGCCTACGGGCTGCGAGCAACTCGGCGACGGCGAACCGACTCACGCGCTTTCACGCCCTTCGCCGAGCGCCTCAAACATATCTCGCAGCCCTGCGGCGGCACCGGTCTTCGGGCTTCGCTCGTGCACCTCTTTGTTCCAAAGGTCTCAGTGGCCTATTTCAAAATTCCGGTGCTCCATCCGTCGCCGTGCAAGCGTCCGCCACCGAGTCGTATCTCGTTCGTTACGACGGTCAGTGGTGCTCGCTGCTCGCGGCGAAAGATCCGAGCGCGAGCTTCCCGCTCGCG